>NZ_JAAAHR010000303.1:0-5005 GCF_009908215.1 Nonomuraea sp. K271
CTCCAACGCCTCACGGAACCACCCCCCAACGACTGACCCGGCGAGGTGATCGTCAGGGAGAGCTGAAACCCCACGTGCCAGCGTCCCCGACCTCATGCCGCCGGGAAAAACGTCACCTGCTCGCGGACACGTTCGGCCTCCCGCCACACGTCCCGCAGGGGCCCCCGCCCACACTCCTCCACACCCCAAGCCGCAAACCACGATCGCCCCGTCCACGGCCTCGACCACCATGAAAGTCCAGGATTCGGGAACTTCCCGGTGCCCTGTGTCAGGGTGGTGCACGGTCACGAATTGAACCACGGCAAGGGCCAAGAGTGCGCACCGTATCGGCGGTCAGCAGGTGAAGGGTCAGAGGGCGTTTCCCTGGAAGGCCATCGGCCACCCACGGCGGGTGGCCGACCCCGGCGCAGCCGTGAAGCTAAAAAGGAGAAAGATCCGGACGCTTGGGAAGAACACCATCGCCCGAGGAGACGCCCCGCAGGCGGCGGGAGACCCAGGGCACCAGGTGTTCGCGCATCCACTGGGCGTCCTCGCGCCGGCGCGCCCGGGGGTCGACCGCGCGCTCCGGCCAGCCCTTGCGCCAGTCGTCGAACGGCACGCCCAGCACGTCGAGCACCCTCGCGGCGACCAGCCGGTGTCCGTCCTCGTTCAGGTGGAGGCGGTCGGCGCTCCACGCCCGCCAGTCGCGCAGCCCCTGCATCGACCACTGGTCGACGAGCCGGCACCCGTAGAGGTCGGCGATGGAGCGCAGGTGCAGGTAGAAGATGGCGAAGCGGCCGCGCAGGCGGCGCATCACCGGGGTGTCGCGCGGGTCGACGCCAGTGAACAGCAGCACGTCGGCGCCCCCGGCCCGAAGGTCGCGTACGGCCCGCGCGACCTGCTTGGCCATCACGTCGGGGTCGCTGCCGGGCCTGAGCAGGTCGTTGCCTCCGGCGCAGAAGCTGACCAGGTCGGGCGCCATCTCCACGGCCAGCGGCACCTGCTCGGCGACGATCTGGCCGATCAGTTTGCCGCGCACGGCCAGGTTGGCGTAGCGGAAGCCGGGGTTGTCGGTGGCGAGCCGTTCGGCCACCCGGTCGGCCCAGCCACGGTAGTGGCCGTCCGGCCCGGAATCGTTCAGCCCTTCGGTGAAACTGTCGCCGAGAGCGACGAAGGACTTGTAGTGCCTCATGAGGTCGTCTTCATCTCCGCGATAGCGTGCAGCGCAAGGACGTATGACTGTAGCCCGAAGCCCGCGATCGTGCCCGTCGCCACCCCGGCGACGACGGAGGTATGGCGAAACCCTTCCCTGGCCGCGGGGTTGGAGATGTGCACCTCCACGAGCGGGGCGGTGCGCTGGGCGATGGCGTCGCGCAGGGCGTAGGAGTAGTGGGTGAAGGCGGCGGGGTTGAGCACGACGGGGATGCGGCCGTCGCAGGCCTCGTGGATCCAGCCGATCAGCTCGGCCTCGTCGTCGGTCTGCCGCACTTCGACGTGTTCGCCGAGTTTGCGGCCGGTGTCGCGGCAGAGGGTGGCGAGGTCCTCGAACGTCTCGGCGCCGTAGACGTCGGGCTCGCGGACGCCGAGCCGGCCCAGGTTGGGGCCGTTGAGCACGAGGATCATGCGGAGATCTCCTTGTAGGCGGCTTCGAGCAGCTCTTCTGCGGGGTCTTCGAGGCGGCCGGGCCGCGCCGGCCCGTCGAGCACGACGAAGCGCTGCTTGGCTCCGCGGTTCTTCTTGTCCAGGCGCATGTGGTCGCGCAGCCGGGGCCAGGCGCCCGCGTGGTAGGAGACGGGCAGGCCGACGCTCGTGAGGATCGACCTGGTGCGTTCGACGACGTCGAAGCGTCCGGAGAGCCGTGACAGCTCGGCGGCGTAGACCATGCCGATGGCGACGGCTTCGCCGTGGCGGATGGTGTAGTGCTCCTCGCGCTCGATGGCGTGGGCGAGCGTGTGGCCGTAGTTGAGGATCTCGCGCAGGCCGGACTCGCGCAGGTCGGCACCCACGACGTCGGCCTTGACCTGGATCTTGCGCTCGATGAGCTCACGGGTGTGAGGGCCGCCGGGCGTGGTGGCGGCCTCCGGATCGGACTCGACGAGCGTGAGAATGGCGGGGTCGGCGATGAAGCCGCCCTTGATGATCTCGGCGAGGCCGGCGACGTAGTCGGCTCTGGGCATGCCGGCCAGCGTGGACAGCTCGCACAACACTCCGGCCGGTGGAAGGAACGTGCCGACGAGGTTCTTGCCCTCGGGGGTGTCGATGCCGTTCTTGCCGCCGACGGCCGCGTCGACCATGGCCAGCAGTGTCGTGGGCACGAGGACGACCTGCACGCCGCGCAGCCACGTGCCCGCCACGAACCCGGCCAGGTCGGTGGTCGCTCCCCCGCCCACGCCGACCACGGCGTCGGAGCGGGTCACGCCGTGCCGGGCGAGCGCGGACCACAGGCGGGCGGCCACGTCGACGGACTTGGCCTGCTCGCCGTCGGGCACGGGCAGGTCGGCCACCTCGTAGCCGCGTTGCGACAAGGCAGCGGTGACCGGCTTGGCCAGATCGGGCAGGCTTTCGGGGCGGATGACCGCGACGGTGCGCGCGCCCGGTTTGAGCAGTGTCGTCAGCTCGTCCTGCACGCCGGTGCCGACCACGACGTCGTAGGGGCTGTCGCCGCGTACGTGGATGCGCGTCGCGCTCATGCGGGCAGCCCTCTCACGATCTCGTCGGCGAGCTCGGCCGGCTCGCGTTTGTCGGTGACCACGGTGGTCACGGCCAGCCGCTCGTAGACCGGCCGCCGCTCCTCCATGAGCTTCTTCAGCTGGCTGCGCGGGTTGAGCACGAGCAGCGGCCTGGCCGAGCCGAGCCCGACCCGTTGCACCGCGTCGGAGAGCCCCACCTGAAGGTAGACCACGTGGTGGCCGTCGAGCAGGCCCTGGGTCTCCTCGTTGAGCACGGCGCCGCCGCCCAGGGACAGGATGCCGTCGTGCTCGGCCAGCGCCCTGCGCACGGCCTGATGCTCCAGCTCGCGGAAGCGGGCCTCGCCGTCCTCGACGAAGATGTCGGAGACGGGTTTGCCCGCCACGGCTTCGACGTCGGCGTCGGTGTCGCGGAACCCGACACCGAGCCGCTCGGCCAGCAGCCGCCCGATCGTGGTCTTGCCCGACCCGGGAGGGCCGATCAGCACGACGATGCTCGCCGGTGGCGTTGCGCTCATTTGATCACCATGGAAGAGAGGTAGCCGGACAGGTTGCGCGCGACCTCCTCGACGGAGTCGCCGCCGAACTTCTCGAGCGCCGTGTCGGCCAGCGTCAGCGCGACCATCGCCTCGGCGACGATGCCCGCGGCCGGCACGGCGCACACGTCGGAGCGCTCGTGGTGGGCCTTGGCCGCCTCACCGGTCCTGACGTCGATGGTGGCCAGGGCCCTGGGCACCGTGGAGATCGGCTTCATCGCGGCGCTGACGCGCAGGACCTCGCCGTTGGTCATGCCGCCCTCGACGCCTCCCGCGCGGTTGGTGACGCGCCTGACGCCGTCGTCCGCGGTGTATTCGATCTCGTCGTGGGCGCGCGAGCCGGGCCGCATGGCGGTCTCGAAGCCGTCGCCGACCGCGACGCCCTTGATGGCCTGGATGCCCATGAGCGCCCCGGCCAGCCGGGAGTCGAGCCTGCGGTCCCAGTGGGTGTAGCTGCCGAGGCCCGGAGGCAGGCCGTAGGCCAGCACCTCCACGACGCCGCCGAGCGTGTCGCCGTCTTTGTGCGCCTTGTCGATCACGGCGACCATCGCGGCGCTGCCCTCGGGGTCGGCGCACCTGACCGGGTCGTCGTCGATGCGGGCCTGGTCGCCCGGCCCCGGCAGCGTCTCGGCCGGGGTCCCGGCCCCGCCGATGGAGGTGACGTGGCTGACGATGTCGACGCCGAGCGCCTGCTTGAGGAAGCGCCTGGCGACCTCGCCGAGCGCGACGCGGGCCGCGGTCTCGCGGGCGCTGGCCCTGTCGAGCACCTGCCTGGCGTCGTCGAAGCCGTATTTCTGCATGCCGGCCAGGTCGGCGTGCCCGGGACGGGGGCGGGACCTCGGGGCGTTGCGGGCCAGACCCTCCAGCTCGGCCGGGTCGACCGGGTCGGCCGCCATGACCTTCTCCCATTTCGGCCACTCGGTGTTGCCGATGCGGATGGCGACGGGGCTGCCCATCGTGCGCCCGTGACGCACGCCGCCCACGATCGTCACCTGGTCCTGCTCGAACTTCATCCGGGCGCCCCGGCCGTAACCGAGCCTGCGGCGGCGCAGGGCCTCGTCGAGGGCGGCCGTGGTCACCTCGACACCGGCAGGCAGGCCTTCGAGGACGGCGACGAGTTCGGGCCCGTGGGATTCTCCGGCGGTCAACCAGCGCAACATGACTCCAAGTCTTCCATGTGCGGCCCAGTGGCCTGACCGGCGTTCACCAACCGAGACATAGCACGCTCAACGCGCCTAGCAGCATGAACGGACCGAAAGGGAACTCGGTGTCCCGGGTCCCGCGCTTCGTCACCAGGAGGGCGACGGCGTACAGCGCTCCCAGCACCTGCCCGGCGAAGGCGGCGACGACCAGCGCCTGCCAGCCCAGCGCCGCGCTCGTCATGCCGATGAGCCCGGCCAGCTTCACATCTCCCAGCCCCATCGCGTACGGCCTGGCGAACCAGAGCACGCCGTACACCAGCGCCAGCGCCGCCCCGCCGGCCAGCGCCGCCGGCAGCTCCCCCGTCGGCAGCAGCGCCAGCGCCATGACCGGGTACGCCGGAAGCGTGATCGCGTCGGGCAGCAGGCTGGCACGCCAGTCGACCACCGCCAGGGCCACCCCGATCACGGCGAAAAGCGTGTACGGCAGCCCCACCCGCCACGCGACGAGCGCGGTGACGGCGGCGCACACCACCTCGATGGCCGGCGGCCACGGGGGCACGGGGGTGACATCGTCGTCATAGGCGTCGGCCAGCGCCCGGACGGCGCGTCCGCACAGGAGTCCGAGCAGCGCCATGAGTGCGACCACGCACAGACCCTAAAC
>NZ_JAAAHR010000304.1:0-4947 GCF_009908215.1 Nonomuraea sp. K271
CGTCAGGGGCGTGGAGATGCCGTGTTTCGATCCGCGCGTCCAGCCAGGCGTGGGGCTCGGGTACGCGCTCGCGCCGGGCGGCCCGCGCTACGACGCCCTGGAGCACGACCTCGATTTCGATCCCGTCCTGGGGCTGGGCTACAGCTTCCCCGAGGCTCGGCGGATCGGCGCCGAGCCCGCTCCCGCCGGGGTGCTGGACGAGGAGCGCGGGCGGCGTACCGCCCGGCTGCTGCGGCTCTGGAGCGGGCTCGACGCGCTCAACCTGTGCGTCTTCGCCTCCTCCCCCACGCGCCCGCTGACCATCGACCGCCTGACGGCGCTGGTCACCGCCGTGCTCGGCGACGGGTTCACGCTGGACGACCTGCTGGCCGCCGGGCAGCTCCGGCTGGACGAGCTGCGGGCGTACGCGGTCAGGGAGGGCGGCGGCCCCGGCGAGCTGCCCGCGCGCATGCACGACGAGCCGATCACGGAGGGCCGCCACAAGGGCGCGGTGCTCGACCGCGCCGCGTTCGCGCGGGCGAGCGCGGCGTTCTACGCGGAACTCGGTTGGCCGGATATTTCCCGATAGAACGGTTGATCTCCCTCTTGTTCGGTCGACGAGGCCGCTGTTATGGTCAAGTCAATCGTTTGACCTGCGTGAGGGAGATCATCGGGGATGGCTGTCACGATCGACCTGAGCGGGCGCACGGCGCTCGTCACGGGCGGCGCGGGCGGTCTCGGGCTGGCGTGCACCCGCGCGCTCGCCGAGGCCGGGGCCGACGTCGTGCTCTCCGACCTGGAGAGCCCTCGGCTCGCCGAGGCGGCGGCCGCGCTGGGCGTCACCGCCCGGCCCGCCGACCTCACCGACCGTTCCCAGGTGCGGGCGCTGGCCGCCGGTCCGGGCCGGATCGACGTGCTGGTGAACTGCGCCGGGGCCATGCGCACCACGCCGCTGCTGGACATCGAGCCGGACGAGTGGCTGCGGATCGTGGACACCAACCTCAACGCCGCCTTCTGGCTCACCCAGGCCGTCGGCCGGCGCATGACCGGGCAGGGCGGCGGCTCGATCGTCACCCTCGCCTCCGTCGCCGCCCGCTCCGGCCGCCCGGACGCGGCCCACTACTCCGCCACCAAGACGGCGCTGCTCTCCCTGACGAAATCGGCCGCCGAGGCGCTCGCCCCCGTACGGGTCAACGCGGTCTGCCCCGGCGTCTTCCTCACGCCCATGTGGGAGGAGATCATCCGCGACCGCGACCGCCGCTTCGGCCCCGGCGCGGGCGCGGGCTACCTGCGGGAGGTCGGCGAACGCTCGCCGCTGCGCCGCCCCGGCCGGCCGGAGGAGGTCGCCTCCGCGGTGTTGTTCCTGGCCAGCGACCTCGCGTCGTTCGTCACCGGCCAGGCGCTGAACGTCGACGGCGGGCTGGAGATGAACTGACCGTGCCCGCCGACCCCACGCAGACGTTCAAGCTGCTGCCCGCATTGTTCGGCGACCGCGCGATGGCCGGGATCTTCTCGGCCGAGCGCACCGTGCTCGCCTGGCTGCGCGCCGAGGCCGCGCTCTCCCTGGCCCAGGCCGAGGCGGGCGTCATCGGGGCGGCCGACGCGCGGGCCATCGCCGCGGCCTGCGTGCCGGCCACGATCGACCTCGACCGCCTGTGGGAGGAGGCGGCGAACGTGGGCTACCCGATCCTCCCCCTCGTACGGATGATCGCGGCGGCCCTGCCGGACGGGCCCGGCGGCCGGGTGCACTACGGCGCCACCACGCAGGACATCATGGACACCGGCCTCGCCCTGCAGATGGGCGAGGCCCTCGACCGCCTGGCCACGCTGCTCGGCTCCTTCGGCGAGGAGATCGCCCGCCTGGTGGCCGTGCACGCGGACACCGTCGCCGCCGCGCGCACGCACGCCCAGCAGGCGGTGCCCACGACGTTCGGGGCGAAGCTGGCGGTGCTGCTGGCGGAGGCGGCGCGGCAGCGCGAGCGGGTGGCCCGCGCCGCCCGCCAGGTGCGGGTCGTGTCGCTGTTCGGTGCCGGCGGCACGTCGGCGGCGATGGGCGAGCGCGCCCGCGAGGTGCGCGAGGGCATGGCCGGGCGGCTCGGCCTGCGCGCCACCGAGGTGCCCTGGCATGTGGCCAGGGACGGCGTCGCCGAGTTCGGCGTGACCTGCGCGGGCCTGGCGGCCACGGCCGCCCGCTTCGCCCACGAGATCGTGGACCTGTCCAGGACCGAGATCGGCGAGGTGCGCGAGGCCGGCGGCCACCACCGGGGAGCGTCCTCCACGATGCCGCAGAAGGCCAACCCCATCGGCTGCGAGGCCGTCATCGGCATGTCCGGCACGGCGGGCGCGCTCAGCTCCGGCCTGTTCCGCGCGATGGAGGCGGGCCACGAGCGTGCGGCCGGCGAGTGGCAGATCGAGTGGTACGTCGTGCCGCTGCTGGCTGAACTGGCCGCGGGCGCGCTGGCCACGGCCGCCGACGTGGCCGCCGGGCTGCGGGTCTACCCCGCCGCCATGCGGGCCAACCTGGGCGCCGAGGGCGGCCTGATCATGGCGGAGGCGTACATGATGCGCCTGGCCCCGGTGCTGGGCCGGGAGAAGGCGCACGACCTGGTCTACCGGGCGGCCCACGAGGCGCGCGAGCGCGGGCGGGCGCTGGCCGACGCCCTGCGCGACGTCGCCGGCCCCGACGACCTGGCGGGCCTGGGCGCGCTGCCCATCCCGCCCGAGTCCTACATCGGCGACGCCGGGGCGATCTGCGCCGCGGCCCTGGACGCATGGAGAAAGAGCGTTGAGTGAGAGACGGCTCGCGGACCTGCTGGCCATGTGGCGGATCCGCGCGTTCGAGGAGAAGGTGCGCGACCTGCGGGCCGAAGGCCCGATCGTGGGATCGGTGCACCTGTGCATCGGCCAGGAGGCCGTCCCCATCGGCGCGTGCGACGTGCTGGAGCCGCACGACGCGCTGTTCGCCACCTACCGCGGGCACGGCTGGGCGCTGGCCAGGGGCGTGCCGCCGCAGCCGCTGTTCGCCGAGCTGATGGGCCGGGCGAGCGGCGTCAACGGCGGCCGTGGCGGCTCGGCGTACTTTACGGCCGCCGAGCACGGGTTCCACGGCGAGAACTCGATCGTGGGCGCCGGCGCGCCGATCGCGTGCGGCGCCGCACTGGCGGGCAGGTTCGACGGCTCCGGCCGGGCCGCCGTGAGCGTGTTCGGCGACGGCGCGATGAACCAGGGCGCGGTGCACGAGGCGATGAACTTCGCCGCCGCCCTCTCCCTGCCGGTGGTCTTCGTCTGCGAGAACAACCGCTACTCGGAGCTGACGCCGATCGCCGACATGGTGCGCACGCCGCGTCTGGCCGTCCGCGCGGCCGCGTACGGGATGCCGGGGCACCGCGTCGACGGCAACGACGCCGAGGCGGTGCGCTTCCACATGCGCGACGCCCTGGAGGTCGCCCGCGAGGGCGGCGGGCCGACGCTGCTGGAGTGCGTGACCGAGCGGCTGGCCGGCCACTACATCGGCGACGCCGAGACCTACCGTCAGCCCGGGGAGCTGGAGCGGATCAGGCGCAGGGAGCCGATCGCCCGGCTGCGCGAGGGGCTGCTCGCCGACGGGGTGCCCGCCGCCGACGTCGACGCGGTGGAGCGCCGGGCTCGGGCGGAGATCGACTCCGCCGCCGCCGCGGCGCTCGACGCGCCGTTCGCCGACCCTGCGACCGCGAGGGAGCACCTGTATGCCTGACCGCGAGCTCACCTACGGCGAGGCCGTGAACGCGGCCCTGCACCGGCTCATGGAGGAGCTCCCGGAGACGCTGGTCTACGGCGAGGACGTGGGCGTGCCCGGCGGCGTGTTCGGCGTGACGAGGGGCCTGCGCAAGCGGTACGGCGACCGGGTGTTCGACACGCCGATCAGCGAGTCGGCCATCCTCGGCAGCGCGGTGGGCGCGGCGATGATGGGCCGCCGCCCGATCGTGGAGATCATGTGGGCCGACTTCTCCCTGGTGGCGCTCGACCAGATCGTCAACCAGGCGGCCAACGTGCGCTACGTCTCGGGCGGCCGGCTGAGCGCCCCGCTGACGATCCGCACCCAGCAGGGCGGCGCGCCGGGCGCGTGCGCCCAGCACTCGCAGTGCCTGGAGGCGCTGTTCCTGCACGTGCCGGGGCTGCGGGTGTGCATGCCGAGCACGCCGCAGGACGCCTACGACCTGCTGGTGACGGCCGTGCACGGCGACGACCCCACGCTGGTGATCGAGAACCGCACCCTGTACGCGGGCGCGAAGGAGCGGGTGCGGACCGGCGGTCCGGTCGCGCCGATGGGCGGGGCACGCACCCGCCGTACCGGCTCCGACGTCACGATCGTCACTTGGGGCGCGATGACGCACCGGGTGCTGGAGGCGGCCGGAACGCTGGCCGGCCAGGGGATGCACGCGGAGGTCGTGGAGACGCCGTGGCTCAACCCGTTCGACACCGGTGCCGTGCTGGAGAGCATCCGCCGCACCGGCAGGCTGGCGGTCGTGCACGAGGCGAACCTCACCGGCGGCTTCGGCGCGGAGGTCGTCGCCCGCGTGGCCGGCGCCGGCGTGCCGCTGCTCGCGCCGCCCCTCAGGATCGGCACGCCCGACGTGCGGATGCCGGCCGCGCCGACGCTGGCCCAGGCCCTGGTGCCCGGCGCCGGCCGCATCGCGGACGAGGTGCGCGCCCTCGTACGGCAGGAGGCGCCGCGATGAGAGGCGTCTGGCACTTCTCGTTCACGGTCGCCGACCTCGACAGGTCCGTGGCGTTCTACCGCGACCTGCTCGGCTTCGCCCTCGTGCACCGGCAGGAGCAGGACAACGCCTACACCCGCAGGCTGGTCGGCCACCCCGACGCCGTGCTCCGCGTCGCCCAGCTCGCCGTGCCCGGCCAGCCCCGCGGCCTCTCGACCCACGACCTGGAACTGGTCGAGTACGTACGCCCCCGCGGCCGCCCCCGTGACCC
>NZ_JAAAHR010000305.1:0-4910 GCF_009908215.1 Nonomuraea sp. K271
ACTGGATCTGGGTGAACACGGTCCCGATCGTCTGGTGACCAGAACGACAAGAGCCGTGTAACGAGAGATTGTTACGCACGGTTCTGTGGGAGCCCCGGGCTGAGATGCCCGGGGCGACCCGACCGGCCGCCTCCCTACCAGCGCAGCAGCACGGTTCCCTCGCTGAGCCCGCTGGCCACACCCACGAGGGCGACCAGGTCGCCGCGCTTGAGCCGGCCCGCGCGTTCGGCGAGGTACAACTGCATCGGCAGGGTGGAGGCGGCGAGGTTGCCGTGGTCGACGATCGTCACCTCGGCCTTGCCCGCGGGGGCGTTCATGAGCTCGCACACCCAGTGCAGCGCCGCGAGTGACGGCTGGTGCACGCAGGTGACGGCCATGTCGTCCCAGTCGAGGCCGCGCTCGGCGAGCGGCCGGCGCAGCACGCCGAAGTCCAGTTTCTGCACGCCGATGGCCAGGCCGATCGGATCGATGGTGAAGGGCCCGGTACGGAACCCGCCGGCGTGGTCGCGGATGAACGGCATGATGGAGGCCGACCAGTCGGCGGAGTTCGCGCCGAACGCGTGCCCGAGCACGCCCGGGCTGCCGCTGCGCTCCAGCAGCAGCGCCGTGCCCGAGTCCGAGACCGTGTAGGAGGGGATCGCCGGCTCGAAGTCGTCCTGCGACTCCAGCCGCCACTGGATGCTGGCGGTGATGAGCTCGCCGCAGACGATGAGGACCGTACGGTGGTCGCCTGCGGTGATGAGCGCGTCGGCGAGGTGAATCGCCCGCAGGACGCTGTTGCAGGCGTCCCGTACGTCGAAGACCGGGCAGCCTGCCCCCAGTTTGGCCGCCACCATGTGCCCCGTCGCCGGTTCGACGGCGTCGCCGGACACGCCCGCGTAGATGATCAGGTCGATGGCGGGCGGCGTGTGTCCCGTCTGCCGCAGCAGCCGGCGGGCCGCCGCCGCGGCCAGGTCCGACGCCATGCACTCCGGCGGGGCGACATGGCGTCGCCGCACGCCGCTGTGCCGTTCGATCAGGCCCCGCGGGACGCGGATGCCGGGGTTGCGCTCGGCCAGCAGGTCTTCCAGCTGCTCCGTGGTCAGGCTGTGCTCCGGCAACTGCGCCGCCACCCCGGCCACCCGGGAGTATCGTTCCCCGCTCATTCCGCTCCGTCCCGCACGTGTGCGGACCGCATGGCGGGGCGGCACCAGGGCCGGGACCGCCGATCGGGCATGCCAGGTCCGCTCTTCTAGGAAACAGGCGCTCACGATAGGCGGGTTCCGGCCGCGATCACAGGTGAACCGCCGAGGCGGCGATCATGCTTGCCCCGCTCTTGACCTGCGCCGTCACCGGTGACTGCGCCGGTGACGGCACCGGTACGGTACCGGCGTGCTCGCCGGGGCCCGGCCGCCCGCCACGACCCGCGCCGGGGCCGCCGCCGCCCTGGACGCGCTCGCCGCGCGCGATAAGGGAAGGAGAAGCGACGGCCGGAGAGGTCGGGGCCGGGACCGTCAGGTCGGGTCGGCGTGGCTCACGAGGCGCAGGCGCCGGTTACGGTCCGGTGCGGGCGTGGTTCGGCGGAACGGCTTGGGGGCCACGGGTGTCGAGGTGCCCGGCTCGTCACCGGCCGGGCGAAGTGGCGGGGCGGGGGATCGCGGTCTCGATCTGGGCGAGTTGGGCCGCGAGGATCGTGGCGAAGACGGTGTCCCGGTTGTCCGACAGGGGGCGGATGTCGCGGGCGAAGTGGGCCAGGGCGGGGAAGTGCGCCGGGTCGGCGCCCAGCACCGCGACCCGGAACGACTCCAGGCCCTGCTCCTGCTCCTCGGGGGTGGCGCTGCCGATGGCCGCCTCGGACGCGATCAACGCCGCCAGCAAGATCGCGAGCCGGTGGTAGTGCGCGGGGATCTCGCTCTCGGGCAGGCCCGATACGCGCAGGGCCTGCAGCGTCTCCTCGATGACCAGCCGGGAGCCGGCGCCGCCCGAGACGTAGCGCCCCCAGGTCACGGCGACCTGCGGGTGCCGGCCGAAGGCCTGTCGCAGGCGCATGGCCACGGTGGTGATGCGCTGTTTCCAGTCGCCCTCGGGGCGGTAGCCGTCCATGGCGGCGATGAGGACGCGGTCGGAGACCGCGCGCAACAGCTCCGTCTTGTTGCGGAAGTGCCGGTAGAGGCTGGAGGAGTCGGTGCCGAGCGCCGCGGCGAGCCGGCGCACGCTGAAGGACTCGGCGTCTCCTGTGCGCAGCAGCTCCGCCGCCGTGTCCAGGATCTCGTCAGCCGACCAGCGCCTTCGGCCCGTCATGTCACCCCTCTCGTCCGGACCCAATCTAGACTATGCACGCGCTGTTGCACGCACCGCGTGCATAATGGGGCACGTACCGACGGCGGGACCGCGCGGCTGCACGCCGCCTGCCCCGAGCCGTCACATCGGCCGATCACGGAAGGACACGTGTCGTGAACAACCCCCTCGATCCCACGGCCCTGCGGACAGCCCTGGAAGACGTCCACCGCGCGGGCATGCCCGGACTGTGGGCCGAGGTGCGCGACGGCGAGCAGGTCTGGCGGGGTGCCGCCGGGGTCGCCGACGTCGTCAGCGGCCGTCCCGTCAGCACCGGCATGCGCCACCGCGTGGGCAGCGTCACCAAGACCTTCACCGCCGCCGCGGTGCTGCAACTGGCCGAGAACGGTCAGATCGGGCTCGACACGCCGATCGGCCACTACCTGCCGCGGCTGGTCCCCGGAGAGCGCGGTGACGCGATCACGGTCCGCATGTTGCTCAACCACACCAGCGGCCTGGCCGAATACCTCCCTTATGCCTACGCCTCCCTCAATTCGTTCCCCTCGCTGGCCGATACGAGGCCCGACAGCCTGGAGGAGCACCGGTTCACGCGCTTCCGTCCCGGCGATCTGATCGAGATGGGAGTCGCGGCGCCTGCCGCCGGCCCGCCGGGCGACACTCCTGGGACGTACTCCAACACCAACACCCTGCTGCTCGGCCGGCTCCTGGAACACGTGACCGGTACGCCGGCGGAGAAGGTGATCACGCGGAACGTCATCGAGCGCGCCGGGCTCCCCGACACCGGGTTCCCCGCACGACCGCAGCTCCATGGGCCCCACTCGCAGAGTTACGAGGCGTGGTTCGGCATGATCGACCCGCCGCGCGACTTCAGCGTCTACGACATGTCGTGGGTGGGGCCGGCGGCGGCGCTGGTCTCGACCGTGACCGACCTCAACCGGTTCTTCGCCCTGCTGCTCGACGGGCAGATCGTCGCCCCGTCGTCGCTGGCGCAGATGCAGGCCACCGTCCCGGTCGTCTCCCAGGAGGGGAAGGTGATCGACTACGGTCTCGGCCTGCACCCGGAGGAGGTTCCCGGCGGCGGCACCTTCTGGGGCCACGGCGGCACGGTCTGGGGTGCCGGGACCCTGTCCATGACCCGCGCCGACGGCAGGCGGCAGCTGTCCGTCGCGGTCAACCTGCAGAGGTGGAACAGGCTCGACGCCTCGGGCAGGCCGCAGCCCCATCCCATCGACGGCGCGCTCGCCGCCTTCCACCAGGTCGCGATGGGCGGCTGAGCCCGAGCCCGGTCTGTCAGGCGGTCGTCTGGAAGCTCTGCGACCCGATGACCCGCAGCAGGTCGAGCTTCTCCTGCGCGTCGGTGCCCTCGGTCGGGAAGAACGCCAGCATCTTGAGGTCTTCCTCGGGCGTGAGCAGCACTTCGCAGGTCAGGTGGAGCGTCCCGAGCTCCGGATGCAGGAAGCGCTTGCGGTCGAAACGGCGTACGGCGACCTCGTGACGCTCCCACAGCTCGCGGAACTCCTGGCTGCGCTCCAGCAGGCCGTGCACCATCTCCACCACGTCGGCCTCGCCGGCGCGGCGGGAGTAGGTCGCCCGCAGATCGTTGACGTGCGAGCGTGAATGCCGTGGCCAGTCCTCCTCGGGGAACTTGGCGCGGATCGCCGGCTCGGTGAACCATCGCCACGCGATCGACGCAGCGTGACGGCCCAGCACGATGTCGGCGAGGGCGTTCTGCCACAACATCTCGTGCAGGTCGGTGCAGATGCAGACCGGGACGTCGGTGAGCCTCTCGGCCAGCTTGATCAACCCCGGCCGGATCCGCCGGCCGGCCCGGCGCGCCGGAGGCGCGAGCCCGGCCAGGCGGTAGAGATGGTCGCGTTCGTCCAGGTCGCAGCGGAGCGCACGGGCCAGGCAGGCCACGATCGCCGCGGACGGATTGGCGCCACGGCACTGCTCCAGCCGGGCGTAGTAGTCGCTGGACATGCCGGCCAGCGCCGCCACCTCGTCGCGCCGCAGACCCGGTGCGCGACGCCGTACGCCGTCGGGAAGGCCCACGTCGGCCGGACGCAGCAGGTCCCGGCGGCGGCGGAGGAAGTCGGCGAACCCGGCACGGTCGATCACGCTGCCCAGTGTAGGGAGCGCTCCCACGCCCAACCAGGGACAGGTTGTCCCTGGTTGGGACGGACTGCCGCCGGGATCCTCCGGGCCGGCGCCCCGGCCTGCGGTACCGCAGGGCCGCGGTGGCAGGAGCCCGGTCCCGGCGGAAGATCGGTCACGCGGCCGACGAACCGGGGCGCGGGCGTCAGCAGGCTGAAAGACATGCCCGACCTCCGCGATCGCCTGCACAGGATGTCCTTCCGCACCGTGTCCCTCCTGCCCGTTCCCGCGCATGGCCGTGTGCTGCGCCGCTTCTTCGAGTGGATGCACCACGTTCCCGACCCGTGGCGGTACGAGAGCGAGCCCTACGAGCTGGCCAAGTACGAGACGACGTTGCGGCACATCCCCGGCCGCTCCTACCGCAGAGTCCTCGACGTGGGCTGCGGTGAAGGGGCGTTCACCCGCCGGCTGGCCGGCGCCTTCCCGGGGGCCGAGTGCCGGGGGGTGGACATCTCGGAGCGGGCGATCGTACGCACCAC
>NZ_JAAAHR010000306.1:0-4882 GCF_009908215.1 Nonomuraea sp. K271
GACTTGTGGAACGTGACTGCCAAGCCGCGTATCCCCGATGTCCTGGCCGCTCGTTATGCCTCGCCCGAGCTGGCCCGCCTGTGGTCCGCCGAATACAAGATCGTCGCTGAGCGGCGGTTGTGGCTGGCGGTGCTGCGCGCCCAGGCCGAGTTGGGCGTGGCGGTGCCCGAGGAGGCCATCGCCGACTACGACAAGGTGGTCGAGCAGGTCGATCTGGCCTCGATCGCGGCGCGCGAGCGGGTGTCCCGGCACGACGTCAAGGCGCGCATCGAGGAGTTCAACGCGCTGGCCGGGCACGAGCAGGTGCACAAGGGTATGACCTCGCGTGACCTGACGGAGAACGTCGAGCAGCTGCAGGTGCGCGACAGCCTGCTGCTGGTGCGCGACCGGACGGCGGCGCTGCTGGCCCGGCTGGCCCGGCTGGCGGCCGAGCACCAGGCCACGGTGGTGGCCGGCCGTTCGCACAACGTGGCCGCCCAGGCCACCACCTTGGGTAAACGGTTCGCGACGGCGGCCGACGAGTTGCTGGTGGCCTTCCGGCGGCTGGAGGAGCTGATCGGCCGCTACCCGCTGCGCGGGATCAAGGGGCCGGTGGGCACCGCCCAGGACATGCTCGACCTGCTGGGCGGCGACCGCGGCAGGCTGGCCGAGCTGGAGGAGCGGGTGGCCGCCCATCTGGGGTTCGCGCACCGGTTCACCAGCGTGGGGCAGGTGTATCCGCGTTCGCTCGACTACGAGGTGGTCACCGCGCTGGTGCAGCTGGCCGCCTCCCCGTCCTCGCTGGCCATGACGATCCGGCTGATGGCCGGGCATGAGCTGGTCACCGAGGGGTTCAAGGAGGGTCAGGTCGGCTCGTCGGCCATGCCGCACAAGATGAACACCCGCTCCTGCGAGCGGGTCAACGGCCTGACGGTGGTGCTGCGCGGCTACGCCTCCATGGTGGGCGAGCTGGCGGGCGACCAGTGGAACGAGGGCGACGTGTCCTGTTCGGTGGTGCGCCGGGTGGCCCTGCCGGATGCGTTCTTCGCCTTCGACGGGCTGGTGGAGACGATGCTGACGGTGCTGGACGAGTTCGGCGCGTTCCCCGCGGTGATCGCGTCCGAGCTGGACCGCTATCTGCCGTTCCTGGCCACGACGAAGATGCTGATGGCGGCGGTGCGTGCCGGGGTGGGGCGCGAGCAGGCGCACGAGCTCATCAAGGAGCACGCCGTGGCGGCGGCGCTGGCGATGCGCTCGCACGGGGCCGGCAACGACCTGCTCGACCGGCTGGCCGCCGACGGACGGTTCCCCCTCGGCGGCCCGCAACTGCAGGAGCTGCTGGCTGACCGCGTGTCGTTCACCGGGGCCGCCGGCGAGCAGGTGACGGAGGTTCTGCGGCAGGTGGACGAGGTCGTTGCGGAGCATCCAGAGGCGGCCGCGTACCGTCCCGGCGCCATCCTGTGATCCGCGAGCTGCGTTCCGCGGCCGAGGTGCGGGCGGCCTGCGGGGGTGACGACCTGGTGGTGTGGGCGGCGCAGGGGCTGCGCGCGGGCGCGCGGGCGTGGGCGCTCGGGGACGCGGTGGCGGCGGCCTGCCCGCAGGTGTCACGGCGCGACCGGCTGGCGGTGCTGGGCGGCGCGGCGCAGGCCACCGAGCTGGTACGCCATGCGCTGGCGGAGCTGGGCCCGTCGTACCGGCCGCTGGGCGAGGTGGCGCTGATGCGGGAGGTGTCGGGCAGGCTGCCGGGGCTGGAGGTGGCCGGGGAGTTCTCGTGGATGAGCCTGGACACCGACGTTTTCGACGCACGTGCACGCGGCGGCGCGGTGCACGCTCCGGCGGACGGTGCCGGCGCGGGCGACCTGGCCAGGACGGCGAACGTACCGGAATCGACCGGCACACCGGATGGGCCGGGCATGTTCGGCCCACCGCATGCGGCAGGCGTGGCCGCCACGATCGGCACAGCGGGCACAGCGGGCAGGCCCGGCACACGCATGGCCGGTCCGGGTGGCGCGGCGTACTCGGCGGGCACGGCTGGCACAGGCGGCAGGACGGTCAGGTCTGATATGAACGGCTTGAAAGACGCTGCGGGGGCGGCGGGTATGGCCGGCGGGATCGGCGCGCCTCGCAGGGGCGGGGGCCGTCCGGGTGAGGACGGTGTGGTCGGCTGGCTGGAGGACGGTGACAGCGCGCAGGTCGCGGCGCTGCTGGCGGCCGAGGCTCCCTCGTCGTACGCGGTGCCCGGCCTGCCGGGGGTGCGGCGCTGGGCGGGCGTACGGGTCGGCGGGGAGCTGGCGGCGGTGGCGGCCGATGCCTGGTCGGCGCCCACGGTAGGTCTGCTGGCCGGGGTGGCGACGCGAGCCCGGCTCCGCGGCAGGGGCCTGGCCGGGCGGGTGTGCCGGTGGCTGTCGCGGGAACTGGTGGCGGCCTACGGGCGGGCGGCACTCATGGTCGACGACGACAATCCGGCGGCCATCCGCGTGTACGAGCGGCTCGGTTACCGCCGGCGCCGGGTGGCGGCCGCCCGGTCCACGGGTTGACCGCCGCCCCGCGTCGTCCCGCTCCGGTTCGTCCTCCGATGTCAGTTCCACCCGCCCGCTCTCGCTGGACGTCTTCGCACAATCCACCCGTTCCGCGAAGGGTTGTGCGAAGACGACCTGCGCGGAAGGTGGCCGATCGAGGACCCTTCGTTCCAGGTGGACGAGAAGCCCTGCGCCGATATCTTGGCCTCAGCTCGGTGACGACAGCGGCCGGATGCGCGCCGGCGCCGGTGCCGCCGGTTATGGCTGTGCTGCCGGGCGTCCTGCGTGATCCGGGGAGCACATCCATGTCGCAGCAGTTCCGTCCAGGGCACCAAGACTTTCTTTCTCGTTCGTCCGAGGCATTCCTGTCCGTCGCCGACGAGCCGGCAGCCGCCACCGCGAAAGCGGAGCCGGAGCATGATGTGCGGTCCGGACCCGCCGAGCTTGTCCTGATGGTCGGGCTGCCCGGCGCCGGGAAGACCACCCGGGCCGAAGAACTCGCCGTGGCGCGCCGCGCGCTGCGGCTGACCCCGGACGAGTGGATGATCTCCCTGTTCGACGGGTCGCAGCCCGACGGCAAGCGCGACATCCTGGAAGGACGGCTCATCGCGCTGGCCCTGCAAGCGCTGCACGTGGGCACCAGCGTCGTGCTCGACTTCGGACTGTGGAGCCGCGACGAACGGTGGGCACTGCGCTGGCTGGCGACATCGGCCGGGGCAGTCTGCCACGTCGTCTACCTGCCCATCGACAAGGACGTCCAACGCGCCAGGATCGCACACCGCCAGGCAACCGCACCGGACACGACTTTCCCGATGAGCGAGGCGGCCATCGACGAATGGCGGACGCTGTTCCAGGCACCAGATGCCGGCGAACTCGGCGGCGGCGACATCCCCGGACCGCCACCGGGGTGGCTGGGCTGGCCGGAGTGGGCGGCGGACCGATGGCCCTCGCTTGCACACGGTCATGCCTCCCAGCAGCGGAGGTGACATCGGACCGCGGCACCACCTGCCCGTGGGGTCGCCGCACGGCATGGCCGAACTGCCGGCAGGCGTGCGCGCCCGGTGGTTCCGCGCGGAAATTGAGGTGAGGTTGCGGCGGCGCTGGTGCACAGTGGACGGCGTGATGTCCGATTTTGTACCTGGTATCGACTTGTCGCGGTCCTTCTACCGCGATGTGGTGGCGCCGCTGATCCCCGGAGTGAGGCACAGCGCCGCCCTGATCGGGCCGGGGTCGGAGGTGCTCAGGTTCGACACCGCCCGCTCCACCGACCACGACTGGGGGCCGCGGGTGCTGCTGTTCGTGCCCGGCGAGGTGGTGGCCGAGGTGCGGGCGGCCGTGGAGGCGGGCCTGCCGGACCGGTTCGGCGGGCTGCCGACGGTGTTCACCTATCACGGGCAGGAACGTTCCGGGGTGACGGTGACCGAACTGGGGGAGTGGCTGACCGGGCGGCTGGCTTTCGACCCGAGGCAGGGGGTGTCGCTGCTGGACTGGCTGGCGGCGCCGTGGCAGAGCCTGGCCGAGGTGACCTGCGGGGAGGTCTTCCACGACGGGCTGGGCGGGCTGGAGGCGGCCAGGCAGGCGCTGCGCTGGTATCCCGGTGACGTGTGGCGCTACGTCCTGGCGTGCCAGTGGCGGCGCATCGCGCAGGAGGAGCCTTTTCCCGGCCGGTGCGGCGAGGTGGGCGACGAGCTGGGGTCGGCCGTGGTGGGCGCGCGGCTGACGCGGGAGGTGATGCGGCTGGCGCTGCTGCTGCGGCGGCGCTACCCGCCGTACGCCAAGTGGCTCGGCAGCGCGCTGGCGCGCATGCCGGGCTCGACCGAGCTGGGGGAGTCGCTGGGGGCCGCGACGGCGGCCCGGTCGTGGCGCGAGCGCGACGCGGCGCTGGCCGCCGCCTACGCGCGGGCCGCGGCGCTGCAGAATCGCATGCGGCTGACCGGCTGGCTGGACGAGGAGGTGCGCGGCTTCTACGACCGGCCGTTCCAGGTGATCGACGGCGACCGGTTCGCCGATGCGCTGATGGCGTCGGTGTCGGACCCGGTGATCAAGGGGTTGCCGCTGGTGGGGTGTGCGGACCAGCTGTCGGATTCGACGGATCTGCTGGTGGCGCCGGGGCGGGCGCGCGCGGTGACGGCCGCCGCCCTCGGCCTTGGGTGAGCGGCCTGTCCGGTCCGGCGGGCCTCACTCGACGAGCGAGGAGGCGAGTTCTTCGACGTGGGCGCGCCAGGCGCCGCGTGCGGACGGGTCACCGGTGTGGGTGATGACGAGGCGGGCGCCGTGGCCGGTGCCCGCGGCCAGTTCCCAGCGCACCTGGCCGCCGGGGGTGCCGAACTCGAGGAGCTTGCCGCTTTCGACGCGGGTGACCGCGCCGGTGGCCAGGTCGGGCG
>NZ_JAAAHR010000307.1:0-4704 GCF_009908215.1 Nonomuraea sp. K271
GGCGGTGTCATGCTGGGTCCCACCGGGCCGGTGCGGTGCGTTGGGTCGTCGGCGGGAGGAGGTGCCGCGGTGGGCTCTGATCGGGAGCTCGTCTCGCCCGACGCCGAGGGCGACGAGCTGCAGATCGAGGCGGCGCTCAGGCCCAAGCGGCTCGGTGAGTTCATCGGCCAGGGCCGGGTGCGCGAGCAGCTCTCCCTCGTGCTCGAAAGCGCGTTGCGGCGGCAGCGGCCCCCCGACCACGTGCTGATGAGCGGCTCTCCCGGGCTCGGCAAGACGACTCTGGCGATGATCATCGCGGCCGAGCTGAACGCGCCGTTGAGGATCACCTCGGGTCCGGCCCTCGAACGCGCGGGCGACCTCGCGGCCATCCTGTCGACACTGGCCGAGGGCGAGGTGCTGTTCATCGACGAGATCCACCGGATGGCCAGGCCCGCCGAGGAGATGCTCTACCTCGCGATGGAGGACTTCCGGGTCGACATCGTCGTCGGCAAGGGCCCGGGGGCCACCGCCATCCCGCTCGACATCGCGCCGTTCACCCTGGTCGGTGCCACGACCAGGGCCGGGCTGCTGCCCGCGCCGCTGCGCGACAGGTTCGGCTTCACCGCTCACATGGACTTCTACGAGGTCGGCGAGCTGGAGCAGGTGCTCTATCGATCGGCGAAGCTGCTGGGCGTCGGCCTGCCGGACGACGGCGCCCACGAGATCGCCAGGCGGTCGAGGGGCACGCCCCGCATCGCCAACCGGCTGCTGCGGCGGGTGCGCGACTTCGCCGACGTGCGCGCCGACGGGGTGATCAACCGGGAGATCGCGGCGGCGGCGCTCAACCTTTATGAAGTTGACGCAGAAGGGCTCGACCGGCTCGACAGAGCGGTGCTCGGCGCGCTGCTGAAGAAGTTCGGCGGCGGTCCCGTGGGGTTGTCGACCCTCGCGGTCGCCGTGGGCGAGGAGCCCGAGACGGTCGAAGTGGTGGCCGAGCCGTTCCTCGTACGCCAAGGTCTGCTGGCCAGAACGCCGCGCGGCCGGGTCGCGACCGTGGCCGCGTGGACCCATCTCGGCATGACCCCACCACCGGACGCATTCGGAGCGCCGCTTTTCGACTGATCACAAAACGGTTGCAACCGTTTCAATATGGGAACTTCCCCGCGCGCCGAAACGCTGCTTCGTTGCCGCGTTTCGCAACAAGCGCCTACACTCCGTGGCTTGGCTGGCTGTGTAGGCTGACGGCCCGAGTGGCGCGGTCCGACGCGACGCACGGAATTTCCGGCGCGAGGCCGGTGTCAACTCCTTGTACGACAATGGAAGGTCGCCCCTTATGGACATGGGACAACTCGGAAGCATCCTGCCGCTGATTCTCTTGGTGGTGGTGTTTTACTTCCTGCTGATCCGCCCTCAGCGCAAGCGCCAGCAAGAGGCGGTCAAGATGCAGAACTCCCTCACTCCGGGTACGCGCGTCATGACCACGACGGGCCTGTTCGGCACGGTCGTCACGGTGGACAATGAGGACGTCGTTCTCGAGGTCGCCCCCGGTGTCGAGACCCGCTGGGTGAAGGCCGCCATCGGCCGAGTCGTCACGCCCGGCGACGCCCCCGCAGGTGACGAGGCCACCGAGGTCGCCACGTCCGAGGAGGACAGGAACGAGTCCGAGGCCGCCGTGGATCGCAACGGAGACCAGGGCTCCAGCACCAAGAAGTCCTGACTAAGCTTCTGCGACAAACCTCTATCTGAAAGAACTGACGACCAGTGGCCCGACCGACCAGCCGCCACAGCCGACCGGGGCGTACGCTCCTGGTGCTTCTGGCGCTCATCCTCGCCCTGGGCGGGACGATGTTCCTGCAGCAGGCGTACACGCCCAAGCTGGGGCTCGACCTCGCCGGCGGCACGACGGTGACTCTGTCGCCCGTGACCCAGAACAACGCGGCTCCTCCGGAGGAGATCCTTGACCGGGCGGTCAACATCATCCGCGACCGGGTCAACGGCACCGGCATCTCCGACGCGGAGGTCGCCAAGTCCGGCGACAACATCATCATCTCCATTCCGGGTGTCGGTCAGAACGAGGCCATCAAGCTGGTCGCGACCACCGCGGAGCTGCGTTTCCGCCAGGTGCTCGCCATGGAGGCCACGCAGGCCCCGGCGGACCTGGCCACCAACGCGCCGACGCCGAGCGCCTCTCCCTCGGGCGCCACGTCGGGTGAGCCTTCCGACTCGCCGGCTGAGTCTTCGGCTTCCGACCCGGCCAAGCCGCAGGCCTCCGAGCCCGTCAGGCCGCCGACGTCCCCGGCGAGCGGTGCGCCGCAGCCGAGCACGTCGCCCACGGGCAAGGCGTTGTCGTCGGCGCTGACCGCGCCGACGCCGAGCACGTCGGCCGAGCCTTCCGCCAGCCCGAAGGGGCAGGACAAACGGGGCACCAAGGACGGGAAGTCCACGCCCGCGCCGAGCGACGACCCCAGCCAGCCCCCGGCGGACGACCCCGCCACCGCGGGCCTGAACACCGAGGGCATCGACCCCGCGGTGCTGGCCCAGTTCAAGAAGCTCAACTGCGCCGACCCCGCCAACCGCGGGCAGGGCGTCCAGGACGACCCCAACAAGCAGTACGCCGGCTGCGAGAGCGACGGCAGCTTCAAGTACGTCCTCGACGTCGCCAAGGTCGTCGGCACCGACATCGACACCGCCTCGGCGGGCGTCCGCCAGGGCACCACGGAGTGGGTCGTTCAGCTCGACTTCAAGAGCAAGGGCGCCGGCGAGTGGAGCAAGCTCACCACCGCCGCTTACAACTCCCAGGAACCGCGCAACAAGGTCGCGGTCGTGCTCGACGGCGTCGTCATCACCGCCCCCAACATCATCAGCCCGATCCCGGGGGGCCGCGCGGAGATCACCGGCGGCTTCGACCAGGCCAGCGCCACCACACTGGCCGACCAGCTCAAGTACGGTGCGCTGCCGCTGAAGTTCCAGCGCAGCTCCGTCGACACCGTCTCCTCGACCCTCGGCCAGGACCAGCTCGAAGGCGGCCTGGTCGCCGGCCTGATCGGCCTGGTCCTGGTGGTCGTCTACTGCATGCTCTACTACCGCGGCCTCGGCGTCGTGGCGGTGCTGAGCCTCGTGGTGGCCACGGTCATCACGTACACGTCGGTGGTGGTGCTCGGGCACAACGCCGGCTTCCGCCTCTCGCTGCCCCACATCATCGGCCTGGTCGTCTCCATCGGCATCACCGCCGACTCCTTCATCGTCTACTTCGAACGCATACGCGACGAGATGAAGGAAGGGCGGCGAACCCTCCGCTCGGCCGTCGAGGTGGCCTGGGTCCGTGCCAGGCGCACCATCCTGATCGCCGACGCCGTCATGTTCATCGCCGCGGTCGTCCTGTACTTCCTGGCGGTGGGCGGCGTCGCCGGGTTCGCGTTCGCGATGGGTCTGACCACGCTGATCGACGTCGTGGTGGTGTTCCTGTTCACCAAGCCGTTCATCGCTTCGCTGGCGAGGATGAAGTTCTTCGCCAAGGGGCACCCGCTGTCCGGCCTCGACGCCGAGCGTATGAGCGAGGTCGGCTCGACCGGCCGCACGACCACTCCGCAGGAGGCCTGAGATGGGACTGGGGCGTCGCCTCTACCGCGGCGAGATCGACGTGGACTTCGTCGGCAAATGGCGGCTGTGGTACAGCCTGTCCGGCCTGCTGCTCGCCGTCTCGCTGGCCGGAATGCTGTTCAACGGGCTCAACCTGGGCGTCGAGTTCAAGGGCGGCACGATCTTCTCGTTCAAGTCCCAGCAGGCCACGGTCGAGCAGGTGCGCGAGTCCGTGCTCGACCAGGGCGTGCACCAGGTGATCGTCCAGCAGGCGGGCACCGACGGCTGGCGGGCCACCACCGAGAGCCTGCCGGAGGACACCCGCGTCCAGGTGCAGGGCGAGATCGCCAAGGACTTCGGGGTTCCGGTCGACCAGGTGAGCATCCAGGCCATCGGCCCGTCCTGGGGGGGTGAGGTCTCCCAGCAAGCCTGGATCGGCCTGGGCGTGTTCATGCTGGCGATCATCCTGTACCTGTCGATGGCGTTCGAGCCGAAGATGGCGCTGGCCGCGATCGTCGCGCTCATCCACGACCTGGTCATCACGGCCGGCGTCTACGCCTGGTCGGGCTTCGAGGTCACGCCCGCGACGCTGCTGGGCTTCCTGACCATCCTCGGCTACTCGCTCTACGACGCGGTCGTGGTGTTCGACATGATCAAGGAGGTCACGGCCAAGCTGGGGCACACGTCCAAGCAGACCTACTCGATGGCCGCCAACAACGCGCTCAACCACACGCTGATCCGGTCGCTGAACACCTCGCTGGTCGCGATCCTGCCGGTGGCCGCGATCCTGTTCATCGGCACCACGCTGCTCGGCGCGGGCACGCTGAAGGACCTGTCGTTGTCCCTGTTCGTCGGCATGATCGTGGGCACCTACTCCTCGTTGTGCGTCGCCACGCCGCTGCTGGTGACGCTGAAGGAACGCGAGCCGCGCTACCAGGCCATCGCCAAGCGGCTGGCCTCCACGGGCGGCGGTGCCAAGACAGCGAAGAAGGGCGCCAAGACCGCCGCGGCCAAGGGCTGACCCACCCGCCTCCCACGACGCCCCTGCCCCGCACCGGGCGGGGGCGTCGTCGTGTCCGCGCTCGCGAGGCCGGGTCCATGGGTTCCCCCAGGGGCTCCATCCCTGGCAAGAGGCCGGTGCGGGCC
>NZ_JAAAHR010000308.1:0-4648 GCF_009908215.1 Nonomuraea sp. K271
CACCGGAGAACTCCTGCGCGAGCTGACCATCGACCCCGCCCGCGACTACCAACCCCAGGCAAACCCCAACACGACGAAACCCCCGAACCCGTAGGTTCGAGGGTTTCCGATGTCCTGAGACATCACAGTGTGCCCCCTGCAGGATTCGAACCTGCGCACCCGGCTCCGGAGGCCGGTGCTCTATCCCCTGAGCTAAGGGGGCTGACGAGTGACAAGGCTATCAGCATCCTGACACCACTCGGCACCGGATAACGCTCCTTGAACACATCCCGTGAAAACCCGGCGTGACCACCTCACTACAGGTTAACTTGGCGCCCGTGGGCGAGGTTCTTGGGAAAGTACTGGTCGTGGACGATGACGAGGTCATCCGTCAGCTCATCGCGGTCAACCTGAACCTGGAAGGGTTCGAGGTGACGACCGCCACCGATGGGCAGGACTGCCTTGATCTCGTGCTGGAGGTCATGCCGGACGTCATCACGCTCGACGTGATGATGCCCTGCCTGGACGGATGGACGACGGCGGAGAAGCTGCGCACCGACGCGGCCACCAGTCACATCAAGGTGGTGCTGATCACGGCGCGGGCGCAGGACGATGACCGGGCGCGTGGCCTCGGCATCGGGGTGGACGCCTACCTGACGAAGCCGTTCGATCCGGCGGAGTTGATCCAGGTGGTCAGGGATCTGGCGGCCGGCGTTCAGCGGAGTTGATGGACAGGGGTACAGACCGCTGGTTCATGAAGAGAGCGTGCGGGTCGCGCTGGGTTGAGCGGGTCGGTTGTGCGTGCGGGCCGCGTCCGTTCATGGGGGGGTGTGCGTGCAGGTTCGTTGAGGCGGTTGGAGTGCGTACGCGGTTGTAGGGGATTTTCCGTACGCTGGCGGGCACGACTTCTCGAAAGGTAGAAACGTGCGCAGCTCCATCTTCGGAAACCTCGACGGCCAGCCCCTGCCCCCCGGCTTCGCTCTCCAGAACGGCAAGATGCTCCGGGTGCAACTGCCCGAAGTGCTGGCCAAGCAGGGCTCGATGGTCGCCTTCCAGGGGCAGATGGACTTCGACTACGAAGGGTCCGGCGGCATCGGCAAGCTGTTCAAGAAGGCCATGACGGGCGAGGGCGCGTCGCTGATGCGGGTGCGCGGCGAAGGGCTGCTCTATCTCGCCGACAACGCCGACGACATCCACCTGTTCTATCTGGAGAACGAGGGGCTCACGGTCAACGGACGCAACCTGCTCGCCTTCGAGCCGCAGTTGTCGTGGGACATCCAGCGGGTCCAGGGCGCGGGGGTCGCGGCGGGCGGGCTGTTCAACACGACGATCAACGGCACCGGGTGGGTGGCGGTGACGACGCACGGTACGCCGGTGTTGCTGGACGCCGCGCAGATGCCGACGTATGCCGACGGCCAGTCCGCCGTGTGCTGGAGCACCAGTCTGCACGTGGGCGTGAACCGGACGATGAAGGCGGGCGCGCTGATCGGACGGGGGAGTGGCGAGGCCATTCAGCTGGCATTCCAGGGGCAGGGGTTCGTGCTGGTGCAGGCCAGCGAGGGCGCTCCCGTGGTGCAGGCCTCCTAGCCCGGCGGAGGGCCGGACGGGTACGGGTGGCGTCGCACGTCCGTGCGGGCCTACTTCCCTCGTGGTAGGGGAGAAACGCTCCGCCCGCCGGATGCTTCGTATACCCCTCCCGGGCATGGTGGAGGAGGCGTACGGCGAAGTCTGTTCCGAGGGGTTGGGTGAGCGCAATGTTGCTGATCGATGTCTACGTGCCCAGGGGGGCTCTCAGCGAGAACGAACGCGAGGCGCTGGGGCGCCGGCTCATCGACACGCTGATGGTCGAGGACGACAGTCACGCCCTCGAGATCATCGACGCTCAACGGCTGATCACGCAGGTGCTCGTGCACGAGCCGGCCACCTGGGTCCTCGGTCAGCGCCCGGCGACGGATGCCGCGGCTCCGCCGCGCTATGTCGTACGCGTCACGGTCCCGGCGTCGTGGCGCAAGGAGGTGTGCGAGCACATGGTGACCGCCATCACCGATGTCCTGGCCGAGACGGAGCGGGACGCCGGCCGCGATCCCGAACGCGTGCGCCGCGAACCCCACGCCGTGATCCTCGTCGAGGGCATCACCGAGGGCGGCATCGGGATCATCGGGAGGGTCATGGACAGCATGGATCTCACCGAGTTCGTCTCGCGCCCGTACCGTGACGTGGCGCCCGGTCGCGAGGTGCCCGCCCAGGAGTCCGGCAAGCTGATCGACCCGATCTGCGGCATGAGCGTGGATCTCGACACGCCTCTTACCCTCGTCCACCAGGGCACCTTGTACGGCTTCTGCCACGGCCTGTGTCGGCGGGCCTTCGCGGAGGAGCACGGTCTGTCGCTCGGCAGGCAGCACGCGTCCACCGACACCTGAAGAAGCGTGTCCCGCTACGGCGTGCGGTCATGACCCGGTGGGCCGGGAGCGACGTCCCCGGCCCACAGGTGTCGTCAGCGGGGGAAGTGTTCGTTCCAGTTGGGGCCGATGGTGACCGCCGGACCGAACTCGTTGTCGCCCTTTCCGTTCCAGAGGGTGAGGATGCCCTCGGGGTTGATGGCCGCGAGGTCGGTGTGACCGTCGGCGTTGAGGTCGCCGGGAGCCATCAGCGTGGCGGCGAGATCCTCCCAGTTCGGCCCGACGGCGTCGGAGGGGGTGAACTTGTTGTTGCCCTTGCCGTTCCAGATGTGCAGGAAGCCGTCGGCCTTGCTGACGGCGGCGATGTCACCGGTGCCGTCGCCGTTGAAGTCGCCGCCGACCGGGCGGGTGAAGGCGCCCCAGCCGGAGCCGACGCGGACCGGCGGGTGGAAGTTGTTGTTGCCCTGGCCGTTCCAGATGTGCAGGACACCTTCGGTGTCGACGGCGGCGAGGTCGGCGTGGCCGTCGCGGTTGACGTCGCCGAGCGAGGCCAGGGTGGCGGCGAGGTCGTCCCAGCCGGGGCCGACGGCCTCGGCGGGGGTGAACTTGTTGTCGCCCTTGCCGTTCCAGATGTGGAGGGTGCCGTCGCGTACGGCGGCCAGGTCGCCGATGCCGTCGCTGTTGAAGTCGGCGGCGACGGGGCGGCTGACGTCCGTCCATCCCGCGCCGACGGCCTCGGCGGGGGTGAAGTTGTTGCCGCCCTTGCCGTTCCAGACGTGCAGGGTGCCCGTGCCTGTGGCGTGGATGTCGCCGATGCCGTCGGCGTTGAAGTCGCCGCCGAACTCGGCGGGGAAGTGCGGCGCCCAGCCGGGACCGATGGGATCGCCCGGGGTGAACTTGTTGTTGCCCCTGCCGTTCCACAGGTGCAGGACGCCGGCGCCGTCGACGGCGGCGAGGTCGGAGTGCCGGTCGCCGTTCACGTCGCCCAGGGACATGAGGGTGCGCGCGAACTGGCGGGTCCAGCCGGCGCCGACGCGGTCGGGGGCGGTGAAGTTGTTGCTGCCCTTGCCGTTCCAGATGTGCAGGACGCCGTCACGGTCGACGGCGGCGATGTCGCCGGTGCCGTCGCCGTTGAAGTCGCCGCCGACGGGGCGGGAGAGGCTGTTCCAGCCCGCCCCCACGCGGTCGGCGGGGGTGAACTTGTTGTCGCCCTTGCCGTTCCAGATGTGCAGCACGCCGTCGAGGTCTACCGCGCCGATGTCGGTACGGCCGTCCTTGTTGACGTCGCCGAGCGAGACCAGGGAACTGGCCAGGTGGGACCAGCCGGAGCCGACCTCTTCCGCGGGGGTGAACTTGTTGCCGCCCTTGCCGTTCCAGATGTGGAGGGTGCCGTCGCGTACGGCGGCCAGGTCGCCGATCCTGTCGCCGTTGAAGTCGCCGCCGATGGGCCGGCTGTACGTGTTCCAGTTGGCGCCGACCGCGTCGGCGGGGGTGAAGTTGTTGCTGCCCTTGCCGTTCCAGACGGTCAACGTTCCGGTACCGGTGGCGAAGATGTCGCTCACGCCGTCGCCGTTGAAGTCAGCCCCGTGCAGGTTCGGCCGTTCGGAAGCCGTCCAGAGCGCGTCGACGATCTTCTGGCCGTCGCTCGCCTGCGGCTGGTAGCGGTCGGGGTGCGCGGAGACCTGGACGGCCTGGCACACCTCGCCGATCGGCGCGGACTGCCACGAGTTGTTCGGGTAGAGCCTGACCATCTTGTCGAGGAAGGCGTTGGTCGCCCAGATCGGGTTCAGCCGGTTCTTGGCGCTGCCCCACGAGCCACGCTGCTGGAACAGGCCCAGGCTGTCGTGGTCGACCATCTCGCTGACGTTCTCGATGTTCGTCTCGACGATCGTGGTGGTGATCGCGATCGCGGCCGCTCGTTTCGGCATGCCGCGGTCGCGGACCGCCTTCACCACCATGCGGGCGCACGAGACCTTGTACGCGGTCATGTGGCCGTCCAGCCTGCCGGTGAGTACGCCGTTCAACTGCGAGGCGATGGTGGCGTCGGAACCGGTCGTCCCGTCAGGGTCGCAGGCGGCCGTGTCCCACTGGACGGTGACGTCGTGGAGAGTGATGTCGCCGGTCGGCGGTTCGGTCGGCGGTTCGGTCGGCGGGGGTGAACTTGTTGTCGCCCTTGCCGTTCCAGATGTGCAGCACGCCGTCGAGGTCTACCGCGCCGATGTCGGTACGGCCGTCCTTGTTGACGTCGCCGAGCGAGACCAGGGAACTGG
>NZ_JAAAHR010000309.1:0-4624 GCF_009908215.1 Nonomuraea sp. K271
GTGGGGGCGCCGGGCCGCGGGGCGGCGGGAACGTGGAGCGGCGGCCGCGCGCCGCCGGACCACCCCGCCGCTGCGGCTGACCCGACGCGGCCGGGTCGCGCTGGTGGTGGCGGCCGCGCTGCTGTCGTTGGGGGGATTCTGGCTGGGTACGCGTGCGGCAGGACATGCGGCCGTTCCCGTCATGGTGCCGGCACACGCAGGGTTGCCGTGGGTGGAGGTCCACGAGGGGGACACGCTGTGGGCGATCGCCGACGCCCTCTCCCATGGCGAAGATCCGGCAACCCTGGTGGAGGAGATCAAGCGCCTGAACGGCCTGCCCGACTCCCTCATCCGCCCCGGCACCCGCCTCTACATCCCGAAGGACGACACCACCGCCTTACGCTGACCCGCCCCTGCCGACCGGCACGGTCCGGCGCCGGAAGAGCATGACCCCCATCGCCATCCGCGCCTCCAGCGGTCCCGAGCCGGGTCACCTCGCGTCCGGTCGGCCGTGGCCCAGCCGTCCCACGACCGTCCCGTTGACCACGGTCTGCGCGGTGCATCCGCCGAGTGAACGTCAAGCACCGTGTACGAGTTCCGGCGGTCCCGGCTCGATCACCGGTCCAGGTGCCGGATGGCCTGCCGCCGACACGCTCGCCTGGGCGGGGCCCGTCCGCCGGCGCATCCGTCCTGGCAGTCCTGTCGCCGACGGTCCCCCGCCTGGGCGGCAGGCCTGGCCGAGTCCTCACGGCCGGCGTCCGATCCCAGCCGGTTTCCCCGGTTCGGCGTTCGACCCTGGCCAGCCGCCTCCCCGGACGGCGGTGCCGCCCGGTTCTCCCTGCCGGCGTCCGGGCCCGCACAAGCCTCCGCACCAAGACGTCGGGTCGAGGGCCGCCCCCGGGCGGCCGGCCCAGGCGGTTCGTTCAGCGGCAAGCCCCGTGGGAGGCGGGTGGGTGACGGGGCGTTCAAGGAGTGAGCGTGGTGGGTGAAGTGTCGCTCGGTGCTGTTGTGAGCTTCTTTCACGGACGAGGCCGCGCACAACTCTTGTGACGCTCCCAACTGCACGAACACCGCCGGGACGGCGCGACACGCCCGGGACTGGAGAAGATGGCGGACTGATCAGCGACTTCGGCGGGACGGCGCGGCTCAACTTGCGTTCATGGTCGCGCGCTTCTACGGTTGGACCACAACATCTAGTAGTTACACCGATGTAGGTTCACCACACCTTGTGGTTATGCCACCGTTCCACGGTCAGCCGTGGAGCGTGCGTGAGCGTCCCCTCGCGCGGGGAACGGTGTGCGGTGACCGTAGGGGCCTTGGAGGCGAAAGCGTGCACTGTCCGTTCTGTCGCCACCCTGACACCAGGGTCATCGACAGCCGCTCGACGGAGGACGGGGCGGCCATCAGGCGCCGCCGCACCTGTCCCGAGTGCGGGCGCAGGTTCACCACCCAGGAGACCGTACTTCTCATGGTGAGCAAGCGCAGCGGAGTGACAGAACCGTTCTCGCGGGACAAGGTCGTGGCGGGCGTGCGGCGGGCCTGCCAGGGCAGACCGGTAAGCGAGGATTCGCTGGCGCAGCTCGGGCAGCAGGTGGAGGAGGCCATCAGGGCCAAGGGTGCGGCCGAGATCCCCTCGAACGAGGTGGGTCTGGCGATCCTCGGCCCGCTGCGGGAGCTCGACGAGGTGGCCTACCTGCGTTTCGCATCGGTATATCGCGGTTTCGAGAGTTTGGCGGACTTCGAGGCCGAGATCTCACAGTTGAAGGCGGAGAAGGGGGAGTCATGACGGAGACGGCCAGCGGTTCAGTGGCGCGCGGGGGCAAGCGTCCACGTAAGGGGCTGAAGATGAAGCGCATCTTCACCAAGCCCGGCGTACACCCGTATGACGAGATCCAGTGGGAGCGCCGCGACGTCGTCATGACCAACTGGCGCGACGGCTCGGTCAACTTCGAGCAGCGGGGGGTCGAGTTCCCCGGGTTCTGGTCGGTCAACGCGGCCAACATCGTGACGACGAAATACTTCCGCGGGGCCGTGGGCACCCCGCAGCGTGAGTGGAGCCTGAAGCAGCTGATCGACCGGGTGGTCGGCGTCTACACCCGAACGGGCGTCGAGAACGGCTACTTCGCGAGCGAGGAGGATGCCGAGATCTTCGACCACGAGCTGAAACACGCGCTCGCCCACCAGGTGTTCGCGTTCAACTCGCCGGTCTGGTTCAACGTCGGCACACAGTCACCGCAGCAAGTAAGCGCGTGTTTCATCCTCTCCGTGGACGACCAGATGGAGTCGATCCTGGAGTGGTACAAAGAGGAAGGCGTGATCTTCAAGGGGGGTTCGGGGTCCGGGGTCAACCTGTCCCGCATCCGTTCCTCCAAGGAGTTGCTGTCCAGCGGCGGCACGGCCAGCGGCCCCGTCTCGTTCATGCGCGGCGCCGACGCGTCCGCGGGGACGATCAAGTCCGGCGGCGCCACCCGCAGGGCCGCCAAGATGGTGGTGCTCGACGTCGACCACCCCGACATCGAGGAGTTCATCGAGACGAAGGCGCGCGAGGAGGACAAGGTCCGCGCGCTGCGCGACGCCGGGTTCGACATGGACCTGGGCGGCAAGGACATCGTCTCCGTCCAGTACCAGAACGCCAACAACTCGGTGCGCGTCTCCGACGAGTTCATGCGGGCGGTGGAGAAGGGCGGCGAGTTCGGCCTGCGCGCCCGCCTGACCGGCGAGGTCATCGAGAAGGTCGACGCCAGACACCTGTTCCGCAAGATGGCCAAGGCCGCCTGGGAGTGCGCCGACCCGGGCCTGCAGTACGACGACACGATCAACGACTGGCACACCACCCCGGAAACCGGACGTATCACGGCTAGTAACCCGTGTTCGGAATATGTGCATCTGGATAACTCGTCCTGCAATCTGGCCAGCATCAATCTGCTGAAGTTCCTGAAGGACGACAACTCCTTCAACGTCGCCGACTTCGTCAAGCTGACCGAGCTGATCATCACCGCGATGGACATCTCGATCACGTTCGCCGACTTCCCGACCGAGAAGATCGGCGAGACCACCCGTGCCTACCGGCAGCTCGGCATCGGCTACGCCAACCTGGGCGCGCTGCTGATGGCCTCCGGCCACGCCTACGACTCCGACGGCGGCCGGGCGGTGGCCGCGGCGATCACGTCGCTGATGACCGGCGTGTCCTACCGGCGCAGCGCCGAGCTGGCCGGCGTGGTGGGGCCGTACGACGGATACGCCAGGAACGCCGAGCCGCACAAGCGGGTCATGCGCAAGCACGCGGCGGCGAACGACAACCTGCGCACCGTCGGCTCCATGGACGCGAAGATCCACTCCGAGGCGTCGCGCCAGTGGTCGGAGTGCCTCAAGTTGGGCGAGAAGCACGGCTACCGCAACGCGCAGGCCAGCCTCCTCGCCCCCACCGGCACGATCGGCCTGATGATGGACTGCGACACGACCGGCATCGAGCCGGACCTGGCGCTGGTCAAGTTCAAGAAGCTGGTGGGCGGCGGGTCCATGCAGATCGTCAACCAGACGATCCCGCGGGCGCTCAAGCAGCTCGGCTACCAGCAGGAGCAGATCGAGGCCATCGTCGAATACATCGCCGAGCACAGCCACGTCGTCGACGCCCCCGGCCTGCGCCAGGAGCACTACGAGGTGTTCGACTGCGCGATGGGCGAGCGGGCGATCGCGCCCATGGGTCACGTGCGGATGATGGCGGCCACGCAGCCGTTCCTGTCCGGCGCCATCTCCAAGACGGTCAACCTGCCCGAGTCGGCCACGATCGACGACATCGAGCAGGTCTACATGGAGGGCTGGCAGCTCGGCCTGAAGGCCCTGGCCGTCTACCGCGACAACTGCAAGGTCGGCCAGCCGCTGTCGGCGGGCAACGGCTCCAAGAAGGAGGAGCCGCAGGCGGAGCCCGAGGTGAAGGTGGTCGAGGTCAACCGGCCGACCCGGCGGCGCATGCCCAACCAGCGACCGAGCATGACCACCCGTTTCACGGTGGGCGGCGCCAAGGGCTACATGACCGCCTCCTCCTACCCTGACGACGGACTCGGCGAGGTCTTCCTCAAGATGTCCAAGCAGGGTTCGACGCTGGCGGGCGTCATGGACGCGTTCTCCGTCGCGATCTCCATCGGGCTCCAGTACGGAGTGCCGCTGGAGACGTACATGAGCAAGTTCGTCAACATGCGGTTCGAGCCGGCCGGGATGACGGACGACCCGGACATCCGGATGGCGACGTCGGTGATGGACTACATCTTCCGCCGCCTCGCGCTCGACCACCTGCCCTACGAGGAGCGGGCGGCCCTGGGCATCTTCTCGGCGGCCGAGCGGGCGGCGCAGCAGCGCGGCGAGGACCCCGCGGCGCTGCAGGAGCCGGTCGACCGTGAGGCGCTGGCCCAGTCGGCGCCCATCGAAACCCAGCCCGAGAAGGAGCAGCCGGTCGCGGAGCTGACGCTGGAAAGCCACCAGCGCTTCACCGCGGACGCGCCGCTCTGCATGACCTGCGGCACCAAGATGCGCCCGGCCGGGAGTTGCTACGTCTGCGAGGGCTGCGGCTCGACCAGCGGCTGCAGCTGACGCGCTGAGCGTGATCACGGGTGGGGAGGGGCGGTGGCCCCTCCCCACCCGTATGAGC
>NZ_JAAAHR010000031.1:0-67033 GCF_009908215.1 Nonomuraea sp. K271
GAGGGAACGGCGTCCCCCTCCCCCTCTCCCACCCAGAGCGGCGGCGGGGACGACTGCGACCTCGGCCCGTTCACCGATGACTTCGTCAACATCCGCCAGGTCCAGCAGGTCAACGAGGCGCGGATCGGCAGGGACGGCTCCCGCGGCTCGTTCGTCTCCCGCTGCGGCACCAACCAGAACCGCCACCACAACCCCGACAACTTCATCGTCGCGCCCGGCGTGAGCAACGGCGCGCACCACCTGCACGACTACGTGGGCAACCTGTCGACGGACGCGTTCTCCACCGACGAGAGCCTGGCCGCCGCGGGCACCACCTGCCGGCAGGGCGACAAGTCCACGTACTTCTGGCCCGTGATCAGGGACCGCACGTCGGACGAGAACGCCGGCGACCCCGACGGCAACGTGGGCCGGCTGGTGCTGCCCCGCGCGGTCACGCTGCAGTTCCGCGGCAACCCCACCGGCGACGTCGTGGCGATGCCGAGGTTCCTGAGGCTCATCACCGGTGACGCCAAGGCGGCCACGAACGGCACCGCAAACGCCAAGGCCGGCTGGAGCTGCTCGGGATTCCAAAATCGCATAAGTCCCGACAAATACACGCTTTGCCCGCGTGGCAGTCAGGTTCTTCGTATCCTGGACTTCCCTAGCTGCTGGGACGGCCAGAACACCGACAGCGCCAATCACCGGACGCACGTGGTCTTCCCCGACCAGAACGGTGCCTGCCCTCAGGGCACTCAGGCGATTCCCCAACTCCGCATGACCCTCGCGTACAACGTGCCGCAAGGTCCGTCGTACGCCGTGGACGCCTTCCCCGAGCAGAAGCACAATCCGGTCACCGACCACGGCGACTTCGTCAATGTGATGCCCGATCGGCTGATGCAGACCGTCGTCTCCTGCATCAACCGGGGCCGCCGTTGCTGATCTGACATGCCCTCACGGGCACCAGCCTTCCGAGTCGCACCCTCACCCGACCTTGGAGGGAAATAGATGCTCCACAGACGATCCCCCCGGCATGCCCCCACCAAGCTGGACACCAGAAACGTCCGGCTGGGGGCGAGCGCCCTGATCACGGCGGTCCTGTTGTCGGCGTTCGCGCTGACCAGGACGGAACGTGGCGTGGCGCTGCTCGGCCGGGGGGTGGGCTTCCTCGAGTTCTACGCGGGCGTTTTCGCCCTGGTGCTGCTGACCGCGACGGTCGCGCTCGGCCTGCTCACCACCGAACGCGTCTTCCTGTCACCGGCCAACCGGGTCAGGGCCCAGCTCGCGCACAGAGCCACCGCGTTCATCGGGCTGGCGTACCTGATCACGCACATCACCCTCATGGTCAGCCTGGGGCACGTGCCGCTGGGGGCGGCGGTCGTTCCGGTCGCCGGGATCTACGTGGGTTTCGGTGCGCTGGCCTTCGACCTGATGGTCCTGGCCGTGGTCACGGGAATGTTGAGGGGGCGCTTCGCCGTCCGGACCAGGCCGTGGATGTGGCGGATCTTCCACGCCGCCGCGTACGTGGCCTGGCCGGTCGGCATCATGCACGGGCTCACCGCCGGTCGCCCGCCGGCCGGCTGGGTGGCCTGGTCCTACGTGGCCTGCCTGGCGGCGGTCGGCTCCGCGCTCTGCGTGCGGGTGCTGGCCTCGCTGCGCCGGCCGCCGACCATGGCCGAAAGGGTCGAAGGGCCGGCGGTGGCGTCGCCGGCAGCCGCGGGCGTACCGAACGAACGGCCGCAGAAGGTGGCGGCGTCCGCAGCCTCCCGCGGCGCCGCGGTGAACGCCAACGCACCCGTGAGCCTCGCCGAGGCCCGGCGCAGATACAGGGAGGCCGGATGAGCCTGCCCGCGACGATCGATCAGGAGCGACCGTGATTCCGGCCCGAGTTCCCCGGGTTTTACGCATGGGTCCGGCCCGGCTCACCGCCGGGCTCGACCACTGCCGCAGGCTCGACCTGCCCGCGCACCGCACGCTCCACGGGGTGATGGAGCCGCGCGAGCTGGCCGAGCTCATCTCTCATGCCAACGACGTGGACATGCGCGGGCGGGGCGGCGCGGCCTTCCCGTTCGCGCGCAAGCTGCGGGCGGTCGCCGACGCGGCCGGCACGGGCGAGAGCGTGGTACTGGTCAACGGCGCCGAAGGCGAGCCGGCCAGTTCCAAGGACGCCATGCTGCTCACCCGCAACCCCCACCTGGTGCTGGACGGCGCAGTGCTGGCCGCCGAGGCGCTGGGCGCCCGCGAGGTGGTCGTCGCCACGGCCGGCGGTGAGGTCGCCGAGGCGTCCGTAGCCGCCGCCGTGGCCGAGCGCCGCGCCGCGAACGTGTCGGGAGGCGCGGAGAGCCGCGTACCGATCCGCGTGGTCGGCATCAAGGAGAGGTTCATCTCCGGCGAAGGCGGCGCGCTCGTCAAGGCCGTGAACGGCGAGGAGGGCATCCCGCCCGGCCGCAAGAAGCGGGCCGCGACGAGCGGTGTGGACGGGCTGCCGACCCTGCTGTCCAACACGGAGACGTACGCTCAGTTCGCGCTGCTGGCGGAGTACGGCCCGGAGAAGTACGCCGAGATCGGCACCAGCAAGGAGCCCGGCACGATCCTGCTCACCGTGAGCGGCGGCGCGGCGAAGGGCGCGGTCATCGAGGCGCCCACGGGCACCTATCTGGCCGACGTGCTGGCGCTGACCGAGGCCGAGATCGGCGACGGCGTGCTCATCGGCGGCTACCACGGCGCGTGGTTGTCCGCGGAGGTCGTCCAGACGGCCGTGCTCTCGCGCGAGGGCATGAAGCTGGCGGGCGCGACCCTCGGCGCCGGGATCATCGTCCCGCTCGGCGAATCCACCTGCGCGCTCGGGGAGGCCGCCAGGGTGGCGGCCTACCTCGCGGCCGAGTCCGCGGGCCAGTGCGGCCCGTGCCGTCTCGGCCTGCCGGACATCGCCAGGGCCATGTACGCGCTGGTCGAGGGCACGGGTTCGGTGGACGCCGTACGTCGCTGCGTGCGCGGCGTCGAGCGGCGCGGGGCATGTTTCCACCCCGACGGCACGGCGAAGTTCGTGTTGTCGGCGCTGGACGCGTTCGAGACCGAGATCGCGCAGCACCTGGAGCACGGCTCGTGCGGCCGGCCGATCCGCGGCGTGCTGCCGATGCCCGAGCGGGAGGCGCCCCCCGAGTACCGGCTGGAGGTGGACTGGTCCCGCTGCCAGGGGCACGGGCTCTGCGCGCATCTGTTGCCGGAGTTCGTGGACCTGGACGACTACGGTTTCCCGTCGTTCAGGAACGTCCCCGGCCACCTCGCCAAGGAGGCGCGGCGGGCGGTCGACATGTGCCCGGCGCTGGCCCTGCGGCTCGCCCGGACGACCGGAGACGGCCCCAAGCCCGCCGGCTCGCCGCTGAGGCTGGTCAAGGACGGCGTGCTCAAGAAGGCCGGGGCGAGCGTGCCCAAGCTTACGCGCGTGGGCACCGGCCCGAACGTCTCACGAGTCGGAGGAACTGCGGGTTGACGCGACATATCCCGATTTTTCAGGAATCACCATTTCTGTCGCACATAGACCGGCTCTCCCATGCCGACTATTGCGTAGAGCCGTTTGGACGTTTCCATCGGGACGCGTACGCATCCGTGGGACGCCGGCCGGTTCGGGACCTTTGTGGAACCGTGCATGGCGATGCCACCGACGAAGTAGAGGGAGTTGTACATCGATCCGAGCGGCCCGGTCGTCCACCCGGGCGCTCGCCGGTTGACGCGGAAGTCCCCCACGGGCGTGACCGCGTCGCCGCACCGCCCCTTGAGGCACCAGCGCCGCTGGGCGCCGCTGGAGATGTGCGAGATCAGCTCGGGACGGTGGCCGCGGTAGACGATGAGCAACTGGTCGCGCAGCCTGACCTCGACCCGGTTCGCCGGGCCGTTGGGCACCAGCGGGCGGGTCCTGAGCCGCCGGTCGAGCGCCCGCCAGATCTCCGGTCCCACCGCGCCCCGCGTCTGCATCTTGTGGCTCTTCTGCAGCGCCCAGACCGCGAACTTCGTCTGCTCGTCGTAGCGCCCGTTGATCTTGCCGAAGTAGTAGCGGCCATGGCGCAGTCCCCGCTGGAGGCGCTCGACCTCCTTGCCGCGATCCCCCGGCCGCAGGACGGGCACCTTCACCTCGGCCTGCTTGACCGGTATGGGATCGTTCCTGTCCGCCATCGCGGGTACGCCCATCAGCAAGGGCACCCCACATCCGACGACGAAAGCGCCGATTCTCCGAAATTTTATGATCATAATTCGATGCCTACCCACACCGTCGAGAATTCATCTCATGCATGGGTTTTGTCCGGTAAAGGCAGCGAATTTACAAATCCAGCTATAAACGGGCATTCCCCGTTTATTCGACTATCGTCGCCAGGTCGCGGCCGGCGAAAATCGTTCGCGCACCTCCGCGTCGCCTGCCACCATGCGGTGGTATGCGCAACTGGCCCCTGTTCGACCTGTCCATCACGACGCCTCGCCTGGAGCTGCGCCTCCCCTCGCTCGACGACCTCGACGAGCTCGCGGACCGCGCCGCCCAGGGCATCCACGAGGCGGGATTCATGCCGTTCATGTTCCCCTGGTCCGACGCCGACCCCGCCGAGCGGGCCAGGAGCACGCTGCAGTACCACTTCCGCGCGTGGGGCTCGCTCGCCCCGGAGAAGTGGTCGATCGACTTCGTGGTCGTGTACGACGGCCAGGTCGTCGGCACCCAGGGCCTCATGGCCACGTCCTTCTCGGTCACCCGCGAGGTCGGCACCGGCTCGTGGCTGGGACAACGTTTCCACGGCAAGGGCATCGGCACCGAGATGCGCAGGGCGGTGCTGCACCTCGCCTTCGCCGGGCTGGAGGCGCACCACGCGACGACCGAGGCGTTCGAGGACAATCACGCCTCGCTGGCGGTGACGAGGAAGCTCGGCTACCAGGAGGACGGCATCACGGTCCACGACCGCCAGGGCAAGCCGGCCGTCACCCGGCGCTTCCGCCTGGCCAGGGAAGACTGGGCGGAGTCGCCGGGTTACGAGATCCACAACCTGCCCGCCTGCCTGCCCCTCCTCGGCCTGACGAGCTGACGGCGTGCGGCCCGGTCCGCGGGCCGCACGCCCCGGCGCGTCAGAAGTCGAACTGGTCGATGTTGGAGGCGTCAAAGGTGAACGGCGGCCCGAGGATGACCTCGCCGTTCTTGCCGATCGTGCGCTCCCCCAGCTTGCCCGCCTTGAACGTCTCACCCTCGGCCCCGGTGATCTGCCCCGACACCAGCGCCGCCGCCGCGTACGACGCGAGGTAGCCCAGGTCCTTCGGGTTCCACAGGGCGAACTTCTCCACGGTCTTGTCCTTGACGTACTGGCGCATCTGGTTGGGCGTGCCCAGCCCGGTCAGCACGACCTTGCCCTTGTACTTCGAGCCCGAGATGTAGCGGGCCGCAGCCGAGACGCCGACCGTGGTGGGCGAGATGATGCCCTTCAGGTCGGGATAGGCCTGCAGCAAGCCCTGCGTCTCGGTGAAGGACTTCTGGTCGTCGTCGTCCCCGTAGGCGACCTTGACCAGCTTCATGTCCTTATACTCCGGCTTGGCCAGCTCCTCCTTCATGAACTCGATCCAGGTGTTCTGGTTCGTCGCGTTGGCCGTGGCCGACAGGATGGCGATCTCGCCCTTGTGGTCGATCATCTCCGCGAGCAGCTGCACCTGGCTGCGGCCGACCTCTTCCGAACTCGCCTGGTTGATGAACAGGTCGCGGCACTGCGGCGCGGCGTCCGAGTCGTACGACACGATCTTGATGCCCTTGGCGCGGGCCTGCTGGAGCGGGCCGCAGACGGCGTTGGCGTCGTTGGCGGCGATGAGGATCGCGTCGTGGCCCTGCTGGGTCAGCGTGTTGATGTAGGAGATCTGGGACGACGCCGACGCGTCGGACGGGCCGACCTCCTTCGCCTGGCCCTTGAACTCCTCGGCCGCCTCGATCCCGGCCTTGTCGACGATCACTTCGTACGGGTTGTTGATCTGTTTCGGCAGGAACGCCAGCTTGATGCCCTCCTTGAGCGGCGCGTCGGGGTTCGCCGAGGCGGCGGCCGAGGAGGCGGGCGCCTCCTGAGGAGCGGCGGTGACGGACGATCTCGTGGTGCCGCCGCAGGCCGCCACGCCGAGGACGAGCAGCATGGCGACGGCGGTGAGGCGCATCGGGGTCATGGGATTCCTTTCAGGGCCGGCCTGATGAGGGAGACGAGGCGCGGGGTGAGCACCGACACGATGAGGAGCAGGCCGGTGACGATCGACTGGATCTCCGTCGACACGTCGCCGAGCATCAGCAGATTGCGCAGCAACCCGATGAGCAGCACACCGGCGATGACCCCGCCCAGCGTGCCCTTGCCGCCGTCGAAGTCGACCCCGCCGAGCAGGACCGCCGCGATGACGGCGAGCTCGATGCCCAGGCCGTTGTCGGCGCGGGCGGAGCCGTACCTGAGGGTGAAGATGACGCCGGCGAACGCCGCGATCGTGCCGGAGAAGACGAACAGGAGCAGCTTGATGCGCTTGACCCGGATGCCGGCGAAGAAGGCGACCTCCTCCTGCGCTCCGATGGCGTAGAGCGAGCGGCCGAAGCCGGTGGCGTGCAGCACCACTCCGACGATGACGGCGAGCAGGACGAACAGCGCGATCGGGTAGGGGATCGGCGTGCCGGGCACGTTCTCCACGGCCAGCGCGACGTAGCCGGGCGGGAACTGGGCGATGGCCTGGTCGCCGAGCACGACGTACGCCAGGCCGCGGTAGAGGGCGAGCGTGCCGATCGTGACGGCCAGCGAGGGCAGGCCGAGCCGGGTCACGAGCAGCCCGTTGACCAGCCCGCACACGGCACCGACGAGCACCACGAGCGGGATGATCGTCTCGATGGCCATGCCGCCTTCCCACAGGGCGCCGACGAGCGCGCTGGACAGGCCGAGCACGGAGGCGACCGACAGGTCCACCTCGGCGGCCACCACGAGCATGGTCATGGCCAGCGCGATGAGCGCGATCTCGCCGAGGTCGCTCAGCGCGAACGACAGGTTGCCGATGGTCGCGAAGCCGGGAGTGCTGAAAGAGCCGGCCGCGAACACGGCGACCAGCAGCGACGCCACCAGGACGTCCCACCGCAGGACCCTGCCCATGACGAGGCGGCCGCCCCCTTGGTCAGCCATGACGGCTCCTGTTCCTGAGCAGGCGGGCCACCCTCATGGCCAGCACCCGGTCGACGCTGATGGCGAGCAGGAGCAGCGCGCCGGTGATGGCCTGCTGCCAGAAGGGGTTGACCCGGAGCACGACCAGGGCGCTGCCGATCGTGGTGAGCAGCAGCGCGCCGAGCGCGGCGCCGTACACGCTGCCGACCCCGCCGGTGATCGCGACGCCGCCCACCACGACGGCGCTGATCACGATCAGCTCCCAGCCGTTGGCGGAGTCGCCGATGACCGTTCCGAACCTGGCCAGCCAGAGCACGCCCGCCAGTCCGGCCAGGCAGCCGCTGACGAGGTAGGCGGTCAGGATGCGGCGGCGCACCGGTACGCCGGCCAGCCTGGCCGCCTCGGGGCTGGAACCAATGGCGTAGAACTCCCGGCCGCTCGGGTAGGAGCGCAGGTAATAGCCGATCAGCAGCATGAACACGAGCGTGATGAGCGGCAGGTACGGGACGCCCAGCACCGCCCCGTTGCCGAGCGACAGCAGCGCGGGCGGCAGGTCGACGGCGTTGATCTGGCGGCCGTGCGCGATGTAGTGGTCGACGCCCTGGATCACGTAGAGCGTGCCGAGCGTCACGACCAGGGCGGGGACCCGGCAGAAGCTGACGAGGAGCCCGTTGAGCAGGCCGCAGGCCGCGCCGACCGCCACCCCGAACACGACGCCGGGCACCAGGCCCCAGCCGCCGGCGAGCACGTCGGCGGTGACGAACGCGACCAGTCCCACCACGGAGCCGACGGACAGGTCGAGGTTGCGGGTGATGACCACGACGGACTGCCCAACGGCCAGCAGGGCGAGGATCGCGGTGTTGAGCAGGATGTCCTCGATGCCCTGCCCGGACAGGAAGTTGGAGTTGACCGCGCCGGTCATGCCGACGAGCAGGACCAGGGCGATGACCAGGCTCAGTTCACGCGCCCTGAACACCAGGTCGACCAGGCTTCGTGCGCTGCGCCCGCCGGGGGTCCGCTCGGGCGGCGCGGCCACCGTGGTGGTGGGTCCGGTCACGCGGCCCTCCCGGTTGCGGCGCTCATCACGCTCTCCTCGGTCGCCTCGGCCCGGGGGATCTCGGCGGCCAGCCGGCCCTCGTGCATGACCAGCACCCGGTCGGCCATGCCGAGCACCTCCGGCAGCTCCGAGGAGATCATGAGCACGGCGATGCCCTGGCCGGCCAGCTCGGACAGCAGCCGGTGCACCTCCGCCTTGGTGCCGACGTCGATGCCGCGCGTCGGCTCGTCCACGATGAGCACGGACGGCCGCGTGGCCAGCCACTTGGCCAGGACGACCTTCTGCTGGTTGCCGCCGGACAACACCCCCACACCGTCGGCCAGCCGGGCGAACTTCAGCTGCAGCCGCAGCGCCCAGTCCCTGGCCCGGTCGCGCTCGGCCCTTCGGGAGATGGCCGGCCCCCGGCGCAGCTCGCGCAGGCCGGTCAGCCCGATGTTGCGCTCGATCGACAGGTCCATGACGAGCCCCTGCTGGCGGCGGTCCTCGGGGACCAGGGCCAGCCCCGCCTTCATGGCGGCCGTGGGACTGCCCGCGGGGAGGGCGACGCCGTCCACCGTGACGGCTCCGGCGTCCCAGCGGTCGATGCCGAAGACGGCTCGCGCCACCTCGCTGCGGCCGGCGCCGACCAGCCCGGCCAGGGCGACGATCTCGCCCCTGCGCACCTCGAACGACACGTCGGTGAACACGCCCTCGCGGGTCAGCCGCTCGACCTTCAGCGCGACCTCGCCAACGGGCGCCTCCTCCTTGGGGAACAACGTGGCGACCTCGCGTCCCACCATGCGGCGGATGAGGTCGTCGTGGGTGAGCCCCTCGACGGGCTCGCCGGCGATCCAGGCGCCGTCGCGCAAAGTCGTGACCCGCTGGCACAACGTGAAGATCTCATCCAGCCGGTGGGAGATGAACAGCAGGGCGCAACCCTGCTCGCGCAGCGCCTCCGCCACCGAGAACAGCCGGGTCACCTCGTGGCCGGAGAGCGCGGCCGTCGGCTCGTCCATGACCAGCACGCGGGCGTCCCTGGAGATCGCCTTGGCGATCTCGACGAGCTGCTGGTCGGCGATGGACAGCCCGCGCGAGGGCTGCTCGGGGTCGAGAGCCACGCCGAGCCGCCCGAACAACTCCCTGGTGCGCGCGTGCATGGCCCTGCGGTCGATCCGGCCGAGACCGCGCCGCGGCTGACGGCCCATGAAGATGTTCTCGGCCACGGACAGGTCGGGGAAGAGGGTCGGCTCCTGGTAGATGACGGCCACGCCCGCCTGCTGGGCGTCGGCCGGTCCCGCGAAGTCGACCGGCTCGCCTCCGAGCAGCACCTGGCCGCTGTCGGGGCGGTGCACCCCGGCGAGCGTCTTGACCAGCGTCGACTTGCCGGCGCCGTTCTCCCCCGCGAGCCCGTGCGTCTCGCCGGCGAACAACTCGATGGAGACGTCACGCAGCGCCCGCACGGCGCCGAACGACTTGCTGACGTTCGCCAGGGCCAGCGTGGGGGGTGCGGCCATCCATCCTCCGGCAACAAACGTTTTAACGGGCGGCTGTCCGGAATCTAGGCGTTGTATCCAGCAAGCGTCAATGCCTTCATCCAAGGTATGACGGCATTGTGATTGCTACGTTTTAATCACGTCGCGAGCCTGGCGGAACACAGCCCGCCGCCCGTTCCGACCGGGCGGCGCCCCGGCTCCGCGGCCGGCCGGCTCAGTCGGCGGCCCTGGTGGACCGGGGAGACCTGGTCGCCGACCCGTCCGGGTGCCACCCGCCGGCGGCGCTGACCGACTCCACCGCAGGGCGGAGTCGGGGCGCACGCGCGGGAAGATCGTCATCACACCGGTCTGAAGTGGCTCAGCACCTCGGGGTTGGCCATGGCGTCGGGGTTGGCCGCCTGCTCGACGGGGGTGCCGAGCAGTATCTTGCGGACGGGCACCTCCAGCTTCTTCCCCGACAGCGTGCGCGGGATGCCGGGCACGGCGTGGATCTCGTTGGGCACGTGGCGCGGCGACAACTCGGTGCGCAGCGCGTCGCAGAGGGCCCGCTGGAGCGGCTCGGTGAGCTCGGCCCCTTCGGCGAGCGTGACGTACAGCAGGAGCCGCCCCTCCTGGCCGAGCTGGCCCGTGTCGATCACGAGGCTGTCGGCGATCTCCTCGAACCGCTCGACGACCCGGTAGAACTCGCTGGTGCCCATACGGACGCCGCCGCGGTTGAGCGTCGAGTCGGAGCGGCCGTAGATGACGCAGCTGCCGTCCTCGTTGATCTTGATCCAGTCGCCGTGCCGCCACACGCCGGGATAGACGTCGAAGTAGCTGCCGAAATAGCGTTCGCCCGACGGGTCGTTCCAGAACATCACCGGCATCGACGGCATCGGCCTGGTCACGACCAGCTCGCCCACCTCGCCGGTGACCGGCTCGCCCGCGGGTTCGTACGACTCCACCTTCGCCCCCAGCGACCGGCACGGGATGATGCCGGCCCTGACCGGGTGGAGCATGGTGGCCCCGACGAAACCCGTGCAGACGTCGGTGCCGCCGGAGAACGACCCGAGCGGGACGCCCGGCAGCTCGGCGGCCAGCCACGCGAACCCCTCGGGAGGGAGCGGGGAGCCGGTCGAGCCGACGCCGCGCAGCTTCTCCAGCCCCTCCGGGCGCAGGCCGGCCTTCAGCGAGGCCATGATGTAGGGGGCGCCGACCCCGAAATAGGTCACGTCCTCCGAGTCGGCGATGCGCCACAGCGCCGCCGGCGACGGATGGGTGGCCGAACCGTCGTAGAGCACCGGCGTGGCCCCCACCAGCAGGGCGCCGATGAGATAGTTCCACATCATCCAGCCCGTGGTGGTGTACCAGAAGAACACGTCGCCCTCGCCCACGTCCTGGTGGAAGGCGAGCGACTTCAGGTGCTCCAGCACGACGCCGCCGTGGCCGTGCACGATCGGCTTGGGCAACCCGGTGGTGCCGCTGGAGTAGAGAATCCACAGCGGATGGTCGAAGGGCACCCGCTCGAACTCCAGCGGCCCCTGCTCGGCCCGCAGCCCCTCCCAGCCGATGACTTCGCCGTGCGGCGGCTCCGTGGCGTGCGGGGAGGCCGGCTCGGCCTGCTGCGGCGCGCGACCCTCCCCGGCCGCCGCCAGGTAGGGGATCCACACGGTCGCGCGCAGCGACGGCAGCGCGGCGGCGATCTCGTTGACGGCCGCGGAACGGTCGTAACTCTTGCCGTTGTAGTGGTAGCCGTCGACCGCGATGAGCACCTTGGGCTCGATCTGCGTGAACCGGTCGACGACGCTCGGGACGCCGAAGTCGGGCGAGCCCGCCGACCAGATCGCGCCCAGCGAGGCGGTGGCCAGGAAGGCGATGAGGGCCTGCGGGATGTTGGGCACGTAGGCGGCCACCCGGTCACCGCGCCCCACGCCGAGGCGGCGCAGCCCCGTGCGCACGCGGGCGACCTCTTCGCGCAGCTCGGCGTGGGTCATCTCCTGGCGGGCGCCGTCTTCCGAGACGAACACCAGGGCCGCGCCCCCGCCTCGCGGGCGCAGCGCGTTCTCGGCGTAGTTGAGCGAGCTGCCGGCGAACCACGTGACGCCGGGCATCGTGCCGGACAGCACGGGCCCGTCGCCGCGCTCGCCGATCACGTCGAAGTAGTCCCAGACCGACGTCCAGAACTCCTCGGGGTGGTCGACGGACCACCGCCAGGCGTCCTCGTAGGCGGCAGGCCGGCCCAGCCACTCCAGGTAGCGGGTCAGCCTGGCCGATGCGACGACCTCTTCACTCGGCTCCCAGACAAGCTCGCCCTCAGCAACCATGTGTCCCATCCTGTCGCTTGATCAACGGAAAGTCATACCCGGACTTCCCCACAAGTTGCTACCTCCGTAGGTGGTCCACCGCCATACGCGCCGCCGTGCCGATCACCGCGTCGGCGCGCGGCTGGTTGAGCGCGGTGCTGAAGGAACGGGTGAACACGGCCACCGCGTAGCGCCTGCCGTCGGGATATTCGACGACGCCCGACTCGGTGCGCAACGTCGGGGCCGTGCCGGTCTTGCCGCTGACGGCCACGTCGTCGTACGGGAAGCCGGAGGCCAGCCGGTGCGGCCAGACCTGTTTGTTGAGCGCCGCCCGCATCCAGGCGCACGACTCGGCCGAGGCCGCCTCGTCCCGCCAGATCAACCCGAACAGCGCGGACATCTCGCGCGAGGTGCTCCGGTTGGTCCGCTCGGGGTCGAGCGCGCGCAGACGGGCGACGTCGTCGGGGTCGACGAACGGCCACGGGTGGCCGGCGTCCTCCCGCATGCTGTCGTTGAACTCCTGGCAACTCTGCAGCACACGCGTGCCGTGCAGCCCCTGCGCGGCCAGCATCGTGTTGACGGCCTCGCGCCCGACCCTGGCCAGCAGCACGTCGGCGGAGCCGTTGTCGCTCACCGCGATCATCAGGTACGCCAGGTCGCGCAGCGAGAGCGTCACCTCGTCCAGCATGGCCGAGATGCCCGTCGGCCCGGACGAGCGGCCGGCCGCCGGCACGGTCACCCGGTCGGAGGGGTCGAGCAGCCCGGCGTCGGCCTGCCGGCAGAACTCGACCAGCAGCGGCACCTTGAACATCGACGCCGTCGGCAGCGGCACGTCGGCCCCGTGGCCGACCTCGCGCCCCGAGTCGATGTCGGCGGCGTGCAGCCAGCCGCTCACGCCGGCCGTGCTGAACAGGGTGTCGAAGTCGGGGGCGCTCATGTGCCCTCCCCCGCAGGCCGCCCGCGCGCGTGCCGGTCCGTGCGCCCGCTCATGCCAGCATCCCCGGCCTGCGGCTGATCCGCCGTGCGGGTACGGCTCCCTCGTCCGTCATCCCCGCTCTCTCCTTCAGTGTCCGTACGGCCACGGCGGAGAAGTCGCCGATCACCTCGTTGACGGACGCCGTCGCCACGCGCCAGGCCGTGGAGACCCGGGACATGATCGGCGAGCCTAGCAGCGGCCGCCAGGCCAGCCCCGGCAGCTCCGCCTTCGGCCCGAACGCCACCGCCGCCCCGGCCAGGACCAGCCCGAGCCCGGCTCCTTGGTGCACCTGCGTGGGGACGAAGCCGTGGCGCCGGCATTCCGACAACACCTGGGCGTGGAGCCCCGGCTCGCCCTCCTTGGGCGGCATCAGCAGCTCGCGTCCCGCCAGGTCGGCCAGGTGCACCTCGCCGACGGCGGTCAGCGGGTCGTCCTCGGCCAGCAGCACGCCCTGCGCCTGCACCAGGATCCGGCCGTACTCCAGGCCGGGCGCCGAGACGGGGTGGCGGACCAGGCCGACGTCGATGGTGCCCTCCGTCAGCGCCGTCACCTGGTCGGCGGTCCAGATCTCGGCGGGCGCGAGGCGTACTTCCGGCTTGATCTCGCGGAAGCCGGCGACGAGCGCGGCGATCGCGGCGGGAGCCAGGTCGGGCGGTACGCCGACCTTGAGCACCGTGCCCTGGCCCTGCCTGGCCAGCTCGTGCAGCCGGTCGACCCTGGCCACGATCTCGCGGGCCTCGCCCAGCAGCAGTCTGCCCGCGTCGGTGAGCCTGACCTGGCGGGCCGAGCGGTCGAACAGCCGCACGCCGAGCTCCTCCTCCAGGCGCTTGATGCGCTGGCTGAGCGGCGGCTGCGCCATGCCGAGCCGGATCGCGGCGTTGCCGAAGTGCAGTTCCTCCGCGACCACGGTGAAGTAGCGGAGGTGCCGGACGAGGTCCATGAACAGCAAATATATCCAGGTTTATATCCTTAAAGCGGCCATATCAGTATTGGACATCCATGCTTCTGCTCTGGTGTCCTCTCCGTCATGGCACCACAAACGGGGACAAACTATGCCTACCTCCGGCCCGAACACCCGCCGCGGCGGCGCGGGCGGCGACGGTCGTGGATCGTCGCGGGACTGCTCGTCCCGGTCGTCGTGGCCGGCGGCGTCATCTGGGCGCTGCGCACGCAGGGTTCGCCGGAGCAGACGGCCGACGAATACCTCGCGGCCTGGTCCGGCCAGGACTACGCGGCGATGCGGGACCTGGTCGCCGACCCGCCCGCCGACTTCGAGCGCCGGCACCGGCGCTTCCTCGCGGACCTCAAGGCCACCCGGACCGGCTTCCACCGTACCGAGCCGTCAGGCGACGGCCCCGTCGGCTTCGTCGCGACGCTGACGGGGGAACACGACTGGCGCTACAGCGGACAGCTCAAGCTGGTCGAGAGCGGCCGTACCTGGAAAGTGGCCTGGAGCCCCGCCACCCTGCACCCCCTGCTGCAGGAGGGTCGCTCGCTGCGGGTCATCACCGAGCAGGCCGACCCGCCCCGGGTCGTGGCCGCCGACGGCACCACGGTCAGCACCCCGGACGCGCCCGGCTCCGTGCAGCAGCTCGTCGAGGGCATCAAGCAGACCATTCCCGACCGCTTCGCAACGCCGCGCCGCTCCAGAATCGACCTGTACGAAGGCGGCAAGGCCCTCAGAACCGTCGTGAAACCCGAGCGCGACCGGCCGCTGCGGACCACGATCGACCTGAAGGTGCACCAGGCCGCCGCCCGGGCGCTCGAAGGCGTGTCCAAGCCCCGCTCGCTGGTGGCGCTGCGGGCCTCGACCGGGGAGATCCTCGCGGCGGTCAACGCGCCCGGCGGGTTCAACCGGGCGCTGCTCGGCAAATATCCGCCGGGCTCGACCTTCAAGGTCGTGACGGCCTCCGCGCTGGTCGCGGACGGGACCGAGCCGGCCCAGCGGGTCGCCTGCCCCGCGGAGCGGAACATCGGCGGCTTCCCCTTCCACAACGCGGGCTACGAGGACTTCGGCACGCTGTCGTTCCGTGACGCGTTCGCGCATTCGTGCAACACCACGTTCGGCGAACTGGCCGTGGCCGAGCTGGACGGCGGCCGGCTGGGCGAGGTCGCCGGGAGCTTCGGCTTCGGCGTCCCGATCACGCCCGGCGCGCCCGCCGTACGGGCGGAGTTCCCCGGCCCGAAGGACGACACCGACCTCGCATCCGCCGCCATCGGGCAGGGCAGGGTGCTGGCGAGCCCGCTGAACATGGCGTCCGTCGCCGCGGCCATCGCCTCCGGCGCGTACATCCCGCCCACGCTCGTCAAGGACGAGCGCATCCCCGGCGCGCAGCCGTCCCGGCCGCGCCCGCTGGAGAAGGGGGTGGTGGCGGCGCTGCGCGACCTCATGCCCGCCGTCGTCACCGACGGCACCGCCAACGCCGTACGGTTCCCGCCCGGCACGGCCGGCAAGACCGGCACGGCGGAGTACGGCTCCGGCGAGGAACCGCCCGCGCACTCCTGGTTCATCGGCTACAAGGGTGACCTGGCGTTCGCGGTGGTCGTCGAGGGGGGCGGGGCCGGCTCCGCGGTGGCGGCCCCGATCGCGGCCCGCTTCCTCAGCGCCCTGCCCTGAATCCGGCCACGGTGGAGGTCAGCCGGCCTTGCGGTCGACGGGAGACGTGAGGCCGGCAACCGCGGCCACCACCTCCGAGGCGTTGGACAGGTCGGGCAGCACGATGTCGGCGCCCGCCTCACGCAGCTCGGCCGCCATCGACCGCCCGGAGGCGACCCCGATCATGGCGGCACCGCCGATCTTGGCGGCCTGCACGTCACGGGTGGAGTCGCCGATCACCACGGTGTTGGCCGCGGTGAACGGCGTGCCGAGGCGCTGCTTGGCCCGCGACTGCGCGACCTGCAGCAGCGTCGCCTTGGGGTAGACCTCCTCGCCGTAGCCGCCGAGCTCGAAGTCGACGTACTTGTCCAGCCCGAACGCCTTGAGCTTGTGCACGGCGTTGCTCTTGATCGTGCCCGTCAGCACCGTCTGCACCACGCCGTCGAGCTTGGACACCGACTTGAGCGCGTCTTTCGCCCCGGACATCATCCGGCCTTCCTTGGCCAGCCGCCCGCGCCGGTCGGCGAACGCCGTGGCCAGCGCCGCGAGGAACTTGGGCAGGTGGGCGTCCTCGGCCTGGACGCCGTTGACGGCCAGCGTCTCGAAGACGATCTCGGAGTCGGGACGGCCCAGCGGGGCAACGAGCTTGATCAGCGGTCGCCCGGTCACGAGGCGGAACGCCTCGGCGTAGGCATCCCTGGTCACGATGGCGACGTCGACCAGGGTCAGGTCGACGTTCCAGAGCACAAGACGGTTGATGGCGGGCCTCCTGAGGGGGGTGATCCATGCCAGAGTACGGTCGCCGGGGGGCTCAAGGCCCGCGCCTGCGCGAATTTCGCATGGCCGGAGCCCGCCGGAGCCCTGCCGGAGCGCTCGTTCTACGCGTGGTCGAGGGCGTCGGCGAGGGTGTCGACGACCGGCAGGCCGGTGCTTTCGAGCTCGGCCCTGGTCGTCATGCCGCCGGTGTAGAGCACCGCCCTGGCCCCCACGTGCTTGGCGGCGAGCCCGTCGTCCACGCTGTCGCCGATCACCAGGATCTCGCCCGGGTCGATGCCGAGCGCCGCGATGTGCGCGGTCATGTGAACGGCCTTCTCGCCGCCGGTCATGCCGAGCAGCCCGTCGATCCTGGTGAAGTGCCGGGTGATGCCGAACGAGTCGACCTTGGGCACGAGGTGGGCGTGCGGCGCCATGGAGCAGAGCGACTGGGTGCCCGTCCAGCTGGAGAGCACCACCTCCGCGCCTGCGGCCAACTGGCAGCTGTCGCACAGCCGGTTGTAGTGCTGGTGGAAGCCCTCGTCGAGCAGTTGCCACTCGCCCTCGGTCAGCGGCCGGCCGAGCAGGCGTTCGTAGGCGAGCCAGATCGGGCGGGTGTAGACCGCGCGGAAACCGTCGGCGGTCATCACGGGAAGGTCGTAGGGCTTGAAGACTTCGTTGGTGGCCTCGACCACGGCATCGAGATCGTGGAAGAGGGTGCCGTTCCAATCCCACACAATGTGCTTTGTCATGTCATGACCAGCGTAGTGGGCTGGTGTGACATTCCGCGAAACGCCCGGAGGCCGTGGCCGTCAGGCCACGGCCTCCTCTCGCGTGCCTCAGCGGCAGGCCTTGCCGGTGGTGCCGGAACCGTTCTGGCCGCCCCGGCCGCCGCCCCACTTCACGCTGGCGCTGCCCCAGGCGCACATGTTGTTCGCCCAGATCATGTCGCCCCAGTGGCGGCCCCCGTTGCCGGCCTTGTAGGTGAACGAGTCGGAGCGTCCGTCTCTGGCGTAGACGCTGATCGTGCCGCTCATGGTCGTGCCGACCTTGATCTCGGTCCAGTTGGTCTTGCACTTGCCGGACCACATCAGCTTGATGGTCCCCACGGTGCCGTTGGCGCGGCTCTTGATCTTCGCGGACTTCACCACGCGGGCCGAGTTACCGCAGCCCGACTTGTAGGGGTCCTGGTGGTCGTAAGGCTTGGCCTGGGCGTTCGCGGGAGAGCCTGCGAAGAGGGCCGCCGCCGTTACCGCCCCCGTAACGACAGCCACAACTCGAAGCTTCACGGTGAACCGACTCCTTCGGGTAAAGAACAGTGCTGGGTCGGGACACTAGCGAGTCAAGTCACGGTCCGGTCAAGGAGTGTGATGGACGTAACGTCACCGTTACGTACCGAGAAGGTCGGGGATCTCCTGGGTCGCGTACCACATGAGCTCGTGGGCCTCGGCGCCGTCCACGGTGAACTTCGCGTCGTCGTCGCCCGCGTCGGAGGCCGGCAGCGCGGCGATCGCGGCCTCGACGTCGGCCACCGCGTCGTGGTCGTCGACGTGCACGGCGGCCACCTTGGCCAGCGGGACCGGCCCGGCGAGGCGCACCCTGCCCCGCTCCTCGAGATCGACGCCGGCGGACACCTCACGGTCCGGCACCTCGGCCGCCACCACGACCCGCCTGGGCGCGGCCTTGCCGCCGGCGGCGGCCAGCATGCGCAGCGAGGCGCGGGCCGCCTCTGTGAGCGCGACGTATTCGAGTTCCTCGGTGTCGCCCGAGGCGTACCACTCGGTCAGCGCGGGGGTCACCGCGTAGCCGGTCAACGGGGCCGGGCCCATCTCTCCCGCCTTGACCGCGGCGGCCAGGGCAGGGAGAGTGCACGGCAGATACACGCGCATGACGTACCTTTCCACGCTTCGCCAGGGCTCGGCCATGAGGAATCCCGAGCCACCAGACCGACACCTTACTGATGGGCGACCCGCTCATCGGCCATGACCGTCGATCCCGCCCGGCCGTGACCGGCCGAGTCAGGCCCGGCGCAGCGTGAGGCGCAGGAGGGTCTCCAGCTCCGCGATCGTGGTGTCCGCGTCGCGGTGGTGGATGCCGGCGATGCCGAGGGCGCGGGCGGCCAGGATGTTGGCCTCGATGTCGTCGATGAACACGCAGTCCTCGCCGGCGAGCCCGATCCGGTCGAGGGCGTGGTGGAAGATGCGCGGCTCGGGTTTACGCATGCCGACCTCGCCGGAGATCACGACCGCGTCGAAGAGCACGTCCCAGCCGTCGCGGGGGTACGCGTTCCCCCAGGAGTTGGAGAGCAGGCATGTTTTAAGGCCATTTTTCCGCACATCGCGGAGCATGTCGTACATCGCCTCGACCCGCTCGAACCCCGCGAACATCCGTTCCAGCAGCCCCTCCGCCACCGGCGGCACTCCGTCGAGCGTGAGCAGCCGCGCCGCGAGGTCGCGCTCGAAGGCGGAACCGTCGAGCTCGCCGCGTTCGAGCGCATGGACCGTGTTCTCGCCGCCGCCGTCGCGGTAGGCGTGCTCGATCATCTCCCGCATCACGACGTAGTAGTGGTCGGCGTCGATCCGGTCCTCGCGGATCCACCTGCCGATGGAGTCGGACATGCTCGTCGTGAGCACCCCGCCCCAGTCGATCAGCACACCCGTGACCACGACCACCTCCATGCTCGAACTTCGTTCCAGAATAGGGCGTCCCCCGGCCCGCGCCCGTCCGCGCGGCACCACCAGTCCCGTCTCGTACGCGGCGACGACCGCCTGCGTCCTGTCACGCAGCCCGAGCTTGATCGGCACGCGGCTGACGTGCGTCTTCACCGTCTCCTCCGTGACCAGCAGCCGGCCCGCGATCTCGGGAGTGGACAACCCCTCCGCGACCGGCTCAGCACCTGCGTCTCACGCGGCGTGAGGTTGGCCAGCTCCGCCACCGGAGCGCCGGACCTGCGGCCCTGGCGGGCGAACTCGCTGATCAGGCGCCGGGTGACCGCCGGGGTCGGCGCACGTCCATGAGCACCACGTCCGGCGAGCACGCGCCGCAGCCCCGCGACCCGCTGCCGCCGTGGGCCGGGTTCGCCGTGTCGTGCCGCTACACGGCCGCCGCCCTCGCCCTGGCCGCGTACCGGCTGCGCCGGAGGGACGCGTGAGGCACGCCGTGTACGCCGAATGGACGAAGGTGCGTACCGTGCCGGGACCCGGGTGGCTGCCGGCCACGACGCCCGTGCTGACCGTGGCGTCGTGCTGAGCCAGCTCTACCTGCTCCCGCTCGCCGTCCGGATGGCCGGCGACGAGGACACGCAGCGGGTGCTCTGGCAACTGTCGCCCTCAGGAGCGGGGCTCGCCGTCCAGGCCACCACCGACGCCGCCCTGCCGCTCACCCCGTGGGCGGGGCTCGGCGTGCCGGCCGCGTGGGCGGCGGCCGCGCTCCCGACCGGATGGCCGCTGCTGGTCCGGCGCGACGCCTGAGCCAGGAGCACGTGGCTCAGTCGCCCGAGACGCGGGCGGCCAGCTTGCGGTGCTCGGCGGAGCGCAGCACCTTGGCCGCCTCCTCGGCGGAGGCGACGGGAGCCTCGGCCAGCAGCCCCTTCGACTGCTTGAGCGTGAGCAGCCTGGTGACCGACTGGTCGAGCCGCTGCTCGGAGATGCGGCCCGACTTCACCGCCGCCAGCACCGCCCGGTGGGCCTTGGGCAGGTCGTTGGGCATGAGCAGCAGGTCGGCGCCGGCCAGCACGGCGCGCACCGCCACCTCCCCGTCGTCGTATTTCGTGCGGGCCCCGCCCATGTTGAGCGCGTCGGTGGAGATCACGCCCTTGAAGCCGAGTTTCTCCCGCAGCAGGCCGGTCAGGATGGGCTTGGACAACGTCGCCGGATCTCCTGACGGGTCGAGCTTCGGGAAGACGATGTGGGCGCTCATCACGGCGTCCACGCCCGCGGCGATCGCGGCCCTGAACGGCGGCGCGTCGATCCGCTCCCATTCGGCCTTCGTGTGCTTGATCACGGGCAGCCCGGTGTGGCTGTCGACGCTCGTGTCGCCGTGGCCCGGGAAGTGTTTGGCCGTGGCGGCGACCTTCGCGTCGTCGAAGCCCTTGACCGCCTCCGAGACCATCCTGGCCACCTTCTTCGGATCGTCGCCGAAGGCCCGCGGGCCGATCACGGGGTTGCGCGGGTTGACGTTGACGTCGGCGACGGGGGCGAAGTCGAGGTTGACGCCGAGCGCACGCAGCTCCTTGCCGGTGGCCGCGGCCACGGCCCGCGACAACGACGGGTCCTTCGTCGCGCCGATCTGCCCCGCGCCGGGGAAGTCGGTCATGAGCGTGGACATCCGCGCCACCAGGCCGTTCTCCTGGTCGGTCGCGACCAGCAGCGGGACGCCCCTCGCCGCGCGCTGCATGCCGTTGGTGAGGTCGACGACCTGGCCGGCGCTCCTGACGTTCTGCGGGAAGAGGATCACGCCGCCCAGGCGGTATTTCCTGATCACCTTGGCCGGGGTCCTGGCGCCGTAGCGGGCTTGGTTCTCCCCCGACTCCGAGGAGGCAGAGGTGCCGTAGAGGACGGGCATGAACAGCTGGCCCACCTTCTCCTCGACGCTCATCCCGGCCAGCGCGCTCTCGACGGGGTCGGGAGGCGTGCTCTGCGGGGCGGAACGCGTGGGCGGCGCCGCCTTGCTCCCGGTCGGCGTCGCCGGCGTCGTACCGCCCGAACCACCGCCACCGGCGCACGCGGCCAGCACGATCGTCAGGAGGCCCGCCGTTGCCAAGCGTCGAGGGGAGTGAGGCATGCCTCCCAAGGTATCCGTCCGACGACCCGGCAGGGCCCCTCTTCAGAGCCCCAGCCGGGCGAGTTCGGGAAGGTGCACGCGGGCCGCCGCACGCGCGGCGCCCGCCGTCGTCTGCTCCCGCGCCGCCTCGGCCGCGAACGTGCACTGCTGCAGCGTGTGCGCGGCCAGCCCGGCGCGTACGGCGGGCAGCGCCGCCGCCCCCATGGACAACGTCGTCGCCCCCAGCCCGACGAGTACGCACGCCAGCGCCGGGTCGGCGGCCGACTCCCCGCAGATCCCGCACGGTTTGCCGGCGTCGCCGGCGGCGCGGGCGGCCAGCGCGACCAGATCGAGCAGCGCGGGCTGCCACGGGTCGTGCAGCGCGCTCACGGCCCCGAGCTGGCGGTCGGCGGCGTAGGCGTACTGCGACAGATCGTTCGTGCCGACGGAGACGAAGTCCACGGGCGTGAGCAGGTCCCTGGCCCGCAGCGCGGCGGACGGGATCTCGATCATCACGCCCACAACGCGCAGCCCCTTGGCCCGGCACTGCTGCGCGAACCACCGGCTCTCCTCGGCCGTGGCGACCATGGGCGCCATCACCATGAGGTCGTCGGTCGCGATCTCGGCCAGCGCGCCGAGCTGCGCCTCCATCACCTCGGGGAACTTGCGGAACGTACGCAGCCCGCGCTCGCCCAGCGCCGGGTTGGGCTCGGCGGCGGAGGGCAGGAACGCCAGCGGTTTGTCGGCGCCGCTGTCGAGCGTCCTGACGACGACCTTGCCGCCGGGGAACGCCTCGAGCGCCGCCTGGTAGGCGCGTCGCTGCTCCTCGGCGGCCGGCGCCTCGGTGCGGTCGAGGAAGAGGAACTCGGTCCGGTAGAGCCCGACGCCCTCGGCCCCCGCCTCACGGGCGGCGGCGAGGTCGGCCGGGCTGCCGATGTTGGCGAGCAGCGGGACGAGATGGCCGTCGGCGGTCCGGCCGGGGCCCTGCGCCTCGGCCACCGCCGCCTGCCTGGCCGTGGCCGCGCCGACGGCCTCGGCCACGTCGGACTCGGCCGGTTCCAGGCGCACCTCGCCCGAGGCGCCGTCGGCCATCACCCGCACGCCCGGCCGGATGGTGGTCGCGCCCGGGCAGGCCACCACGGCGGGCACACCCATCGCCCTGGCGATGATCGCGGTGTGGCTGGTGGGGCCGCCCTCCTCGGTGACGAACGCGGCGACGTCGCCCCTGGACAGCAGCGCCGTGTCGGCGGGCGCGAGGTCCCGGGCGACCAGCACGTACGGCTCCGCCGGCGCGGCCGGCAGGCCCGGCATCGCGTGCCCGTAGAGGAGGGCGACCACGCGGTCCCTGATGTCGTCCAGGTCGGCGGCCCGCTCGCCCAGGTATCCACCCGAGCCGGCCAGCACGTCGCGATATTTCGTGAAAGCTTCGTAGATCGCCCGAGGCGCGGCCAGCCCGCGGTCGATCAGCGAGCGCACCTTCACGACCAGGCCGGGGTCCTCGGCCATCAACGCCTGAGCTTTGAGGATCTCCTCGGCCTCGCCGCCGGCCTGGTTGCCGCGGGCCTCCAGCTCGCCCGCGACCCTGGTGAGCGCGGCCATCGCGCGCTCCTTCTCCTGCTCCGCCTCACCGGTGTAGGTGGCGCCCTCGGGGGGTTCGGGCACGGAGGCGGTCAGTACGTACGCGGGGCCGTGCCCGATGCCCGGGCTGACTCCCACCCCCCGCAGATTCATGGCTTTCCGGCGATCTCTGCCAGCTCGTCGAGCACCTCTTCCGAGCCCTCGCCCTCCGCGGAGATCACGACGGTCTCGCCCTGGCGGACGTCGAGCCCCATGATCGCGAGAATGCTCTTGGCGTTGACGGCATCACCGCCGTGGGCCTTCGCCACCGTGATGTCCATCGGAGCCTGTTTGGCCCGCTGCACGAACGTCGCCGCGGGCCGGGCGTGCAGCCCCACCTCCGCCGCCACGGTGACCTTGCGCTCGCCCATCTGCTTCTTCCTCCTTCTCGGCCGGTCCGGGCCAGCCGGACCCGGGATCGAACGGCGCCCGCCGACCGGGGTCGGATCGGTGGCATGCCTATTGTGACGCCTTGGCAGCGGGTCTATTCCCATATGAACAGCTCGTCCCCTGCATGTACCCTGCCCTGCGCCACCCCGGTCACCGCTTCGGAGAGCGCGTCGAGCGCGACCACCGGGCAGACCGGTGAGCGCCCGCCCGCCTCGACGGCCGACGGGTCCCACGCCACCACCGCCTGGCCGGCGCGCACCCTGTCGCCCTCGGTCGCCAGCAGTCGGAACCCCTCGCCTTTCAGCTGGACCGTGTCGATGCCCAGGTGCACCAGCACGCCTCTGCCATCGTCCCCCACGATGACGTACGCATGCGGATGCAGCTTCATGATTATTCCCGCTATGGGAGCCACGGCCTCCCCCGGCCCTCTCAGCGGATCGATCGCCGATCCCGGCCCCACCATGCCCGCGGAGAACACCGGATCGGGCACCGCGGCCAACCCCACGGCCGCCCCCTCGACCGGGGCGAGAACAGTCGTCATGACCTCGCCCTCAGCCGATGATGTCCTCGATGTCGCTGGCGATCGTGTCCGCCTCCGGCCCGACGACGACTTGGACCACGTTGCCCGCGGCCATCACGCCGTGCGCGCCGGCCGCCTTGAGCGCCGCCTGATCGACCATGGACGCGTCACGCACCTCTGTGCGCAACCGGGTGATGCAGGGCTCGATCTCGAGGATGTTCCCGGCACCGCCGAGCGCCGCGATGAGCGCGTTGACGTCAGCCGTCATCAGGTCCTCCCTTGCGCTAACACTGTGACCAGGCTAGACGACGCTGTGTGATCAGTCGGTCTGGGTGACCTTGTTCAGGCCGCGCGGCGCATCGGGGTCGATGCCGAGCCTGCGGGCGAGTGCCTCGGTGAGCAGTTGCCCCGGCACGATCAGGCCCATGGGCGCGACCCATTCGGGCAGGTCGGGACCGTTGAGCGCGGCCGTGCCCGCCCGTGCGAGCGCCTCGCCGCCCCCGATCGTGTACGCCGCGGCCCCCGCGGCAACCACCCGCTCGGCCAGCGCGACCGTACCGGACAGGGTCGGGCTGTTCTCGGAGGCGACCAGCAGCGCGGGGGTGTCGGCGTCGACCACGGCGATGGGCCCGTGCAGCAGGTCGGCGTACGACAGGCCCATGGCGTGCAGGTAGCAGGCCTCCTTGAGCTTGAGCGCGGTCTCCAGCGCCGTGGAGAACACCAGCCCGCGCCCGGACACCACCACGCCCGGCTTGTCCACCAGCCCGTCGACCAGGGCGTCGAGGTCGCCGGGTGCGGCGATGAGCTTCTCCACGGCCTCGGGCACCCGCCGCAGCTCCGCCACGTCCACGTCGGCGCCCAGCCCCAGCGCCAGCACGGCGAGCGCGGCCAGCTGCGTGGTGTAGGTCTTGGTCGCCGGCACGGCCTCCTCCTCGCCGGCCACCGTGCACAGGGCCACGTCTGCGGCCTGGGCCAGCGGGCTGTCCGCGCCGCCGTTGGTGACGCCGACCGTCCTCGCGCCGCAGTCCTTCGCCCAGGCCAGCGTCTCGACGATCTCCTCCGTCCGCCCCGACTGCGAGATGGCCACGGCCAGCACGCCGTCGAGGTCGAGCCTGCGCTTGTACGTCGTCGCGATCGACGGCGCGGCCAGCGCCGACAGGCGGCCCGCGTGCGACTCGACGAGGTAGCGCCCGTACACCGCCGCGTTGTCGGAGGTGCCCCGCGCGATGAACAACAACTGCCGGGCCTGTGCGCCCACCGCGCGCACCTCGTCGACCCGCGGGAGCAGCGAGTCCAGCGTGTCCCGCAGCGCGGCCGGCTGCTCGGCGATCTCGCGACGCATCTTCGTGGTCATCTCGGGCTCATCCCTCAAATCCGTGGGGCTTAGACTTGACCGTCTTTCGCGACATGTGGTCTAGTCCGGACTAGACCAGTACGAACCATAGCTCATTGCCCTGGTCAGTTCGAGAGGAGGATCCGTGGCGCACATCGATCCGGACAGCCCGGTGCCCAAGTACTTCCAGCTTCGCGAGATCCTGCTGGACCTCATCGACAGCGACGAACTCAGCATCGGCGCCGCCATTCCCTCCGAGCGCGAGCTCTGTCAGCGCTTCGGCCTGTCCAGAATGACCGTACGGCAGGCGGTCGACCACCTCGTCTCCGAGGGGCGCCTGCACCGCGTCCCCGGCAAGGGCACATTCGTGGCCAGACCCAAGATCGAGCTGGCGCTGCAGCTGACCTCGTTCACCGACGACATGCGGGCCCGCGGCATGATCCCCGGCTCGCGCGACCTCGACAGAAGGATCGTGCGGGCCAGCGCCCACCTGGCCAAGGAGCTGGGCATTCAGCCGGGCGAGGAGGTGCACTTCATCGAGCGCCTGCGCACGGCCGACGGTGAGCCGCTGTCCATCGAGCGGGCGCACATCCCGGTGAAGCTCGCCCCTGGTCTGGCCGACCTCGATTTGTCGGATAAATCACTGTATGAGCTGCTGGAGGGCCGCTACGGTCTCGTCATGGACGCCGGCGAGCTCACCATCGACGGCGGCATCGCCGACCCGAGCGACGCCGACCTGCTGAAGCTGCCGCGCGGCGGCGCCGTACTGCTGCTTCAGCGCAGGTCGTTCGCCGGTGGCGTCTGCGCGGAGCTGGGCGTGTCCACCTACCGTGCCGACCGCTACCAGTTGCGCACCGTACTCGAGCCCTGAGGGCCGGCTCCCACCCCCGGAGGAACGCCCGGTGAACGAGACCACCGCGGCCCGGCCTTCGCCGGGCGCTCGCGTGATGACCGTGCTCCAGCGTCTGGGCCGCTCGCTGATGCTGCCCATCGCCGCGCTCCCCGCGGCGGCCCTGCTGCTCCGCGTCGGCCAGCCCGACATGCTCGGCTCGAACGGCGCCGAACCCGGCGGCCTGGCGGACGTGGCGGGATTTGCCTGGATGGAGCGGGTGGCCGAGGTGCTGGCCGCCGCCGGCGGGGCGCTGCTGGAGAACCTGCCCCTGCTGTTCGCCGTGGGCGTGGCCATCGGCTTCGCCCGCAAGTCCGACGGCAGCACCGCGCTGTCCGCCATGGTCGGCTACCTCGTCTTCGACCGGGTGACGAAGGTGATGTTCTCCGGCTCCGGCATCCGCGACACCGTCGTGATCAAAGAGGTCCAGGACCAGGGCGTCGTCGAGATCATCAACTACGGCATGCAGAATCCCACCCAGGTGCTGGGCGGCATCGTCATGGGCCTGGTCGCCGCCCTGCTCTGGCAGCGGTTCCACCGCATCAAGCTGCCGTCGTGGCTGGCGTTCTTCGGCGGGCGCAGGTTCGTACCGATCGTCACCGCCATCGTGGCACTGCTCATCGGCGTGCTGTTCGGCTGGCTCTGGCCCGTGCTCGGCGAGTGGATCCGGCACGCGGGCGAGGCCCTCACCGCGATCGGCCCGATCGGCACCGGTATCTACGGGCTGATCAACCGCCTGCTCATCCCCCTCGGCCTGCACCACTTCGCCAACTCCGTCGTCTGGCACGTGGTGCCGCAGTGCGACGTGGGCGGCCAGTTGCTGGGCGGCGACTGGAACTGCTATTTCGGCGGCGCCGAGCACTCGGGGCAGTTCATGGCCGGCTTCTTCCCCGTCATGATGTTCGCCCTGCCCGCCGCCGCCCTGGCCATGTGGCGCGCGGCGCCGCCGCACCGGCGGGCCAGCGTGGGCGGCATCATGTTGTCGGCGGCGCTGGCGTCGTTCGTCACCGGCATCACCGAGCCGATCGAGTTCGCCTTCATCTTCGTCGCGCCGCTGCTCCTGGTGGTCCACGCGATCCTTACCGGCCTGGCCATGGCGCTGACCACGCTGATCGGCGGCCAGCTGGGCTTCGGCTTCTCCGCGGGGCTGCTCGACATGCTGCTGAACGCCAGCAAGTCCAACACCGAGAACTTACCCGGCATCCTCGCCCTGGGCGCCGTCTACGGCGTGCTCTACTACGTCGTCTTCACGTTCCTGATCCGCAGGCTCGACATCATGACACCCGGCCGCGAACCAGAGCCGGACGTCGACTCCGGCGAAACCTGATCGCTTCCGGCCAGTCCCGGCCGGTTCCTGGGTGAGGCCCGTCGGCGGTTCCCCGTGATCCGCCGAGGGGTAGTAATCCGGCGACCCCCGCGAGCGAAGCACGATGCGGGGGGACCACCGTCATGAGCGCTGGCTGGTCATCGATGTTCGGCGGACTGCAGCGTGTGGGACGCTCGCTCATGATGCCCATCGCGGTGCTCCCCGCGGCGGGCCTGCTCCTCCGCTTCGGCCAGGACGACCTGCTCGGCACCGACGGACTGGGCGGCGTCCTGCCCTGGCTCCTCCCGGTGGCCAGGGTGCTCGCCGCGGCGGGCGGCGCCCTCTTCGACAACCTGCCGCTGCTGTTCGCCGTGGGCGTGGCCATCGGCTTCGCCCGCAAGTCCGACGGCAGCACCGCGCTCGCCGCCGTCGTCGGCTACCTCGTCTTCGACCGAGTCACCAAGACCCTCTTCTTCGACGCCGGCCAGGGCGCCGTCCACGACAAGGTGACGGTGCTGCTTCGCGACGGCACCCCCGCGCTCGACCTCGGCGCCCAGAACCCGACCGGCGTGCTCGGCGGCATCCTCATCGGCATCACCGCCGCCCTGCTCTGGCAGCGGTTCCACCGCCTCAAACCACCCGCGTGGCTGGCCTTCTTCGGCGGACGCCGCTCCGTGCCCATCATCACCGCGGTCGCCGCGCTCCTCCTCGGCGTGGTCTTCGGCCTGCTGTGGCGGCCGGTCGGCGACTGGCTGGCGCAGGCGGGCGACTGGCTGTCCGCCCACGGCACGGCGGGCACGGGCATCTACGGCGTGGCCAACCGCCTGCTCATCCCCCTCGGCCTGCACCACGTGCTCAACACCATCGTCTGGTTCACCCTGCCGGAGTGCCGGGCGGGCGTGAACGGCGCCACCCGGGACGCGGCCGGGGACCTCAACTGCTACTTCGCCGGCGAGCAGGGCGCCGGCATCTTCATGACCGGGTTCTTCCCCGTCATGATGTTCGGCCTGCTCGGCGCCGCACTGGCCATGTGGCGGACCGCTGACCCCGGCCGCCGCCAGGCCGTCGGCGGCATCATGCTCTCCGCCGGCCTGACCGCCTTCGTCACCGGCATCACCGAGCCCCTGGAGTTCGCCTTCATCTTCGTGGCGCCCATCCTGTTCGCCGTCCACGCGCTCCTGACCGGCCTGTCGATGGCGCTGATGGCCGAGCTGGGGGCACGTCTCGGGTTCACCTTCTCCGGCGGCGCCATCGACCTGCTGCTGAACTCCGGCAAGTCCAACACTCACGAACTGGGGCTGATCGTCGGATTCGGGCTGGTGTACCTGGTGCTCTATTACGTGCTGTTCACCGTACTGATCCGCGCCCTGGACCTCCCCACGCCCGGCCGCGAACCCTCCTGAGTTCAGGACACCCGATGCGTACGCCGCCGCGCGCCCGAAACAGCGCGCAGCCCGCGACGACGGGGATCCAGCTCCGGCCGACCTTCTTCTCACGGCGGGACGAAACGCGACCCCTGCTGGGAGAAGCTGGCGGCCGCTGTATTCCTGGGCCGGGGCCGAAAACTCCTTATGACGTTTGTCTCTCCGCCTGAGCACCTGGAGGATGCGTGTCCGCAGCACCCCACATCGACATCACTTCCACCCCCCAACCGTCCTGCGACGAGCACCGGCGCGGAGCGGGCGGCGCGGCGGCGCAGGTGCACGGAGCCCTGGCCCTGGACTCGCGCCCCCTGGTGTGGGGAGCACCTGGCGCGGCCCCGGACGAGCGTCGGCTACGCCATCTCGGGCAGGCGCTGGCGGAGGTGCTCACCGGCCGCCGCCCGCCCGAGACCCTGGCCGGCCGGCTCACCGAGCGCGCCTACCGGGACCTCGTCAGGGCCGGGCGGATGATCGCGGCCGCCCGCCCGCCGTTCGCCGGCAGGCCACACGTGACCGAACCCAGGGAGGGTGTCCTGGAGATGTGCGTGGTCGTCCACTGCGGCGAGCGCGACCACGTACTCGCCGCCCGCCTGGAACGGCATGGCCACCAGTGGCTCTGCACCGACTTCGAGACCGCCTGACCCGCACCGGAGTCGCGAGACGGCCCCGGCTGAGCGGGCGGGGCCGTACAGAACGAAGACCCCCACCCCGGGAGGGGCGGGGGTTCTTCGGAAGCAACCGTCAGGCGGCGTTCTTCGGGTCGCCGTGGCAGCGCTTGTACTTCTTGCCCGACCCGCACGGGCAGGGCGCGTTGCGCTCCACGTTGCCGTAGGCGGCCCGCTCGGCGGAGCTCGTGCGCACCCGGGTGTGCTCTACCTCGCCCTGCTCGCCGGGCGCCGAGTATTCGAGCTCGGCCGGCCGGTCGGGGCCCCGCAGCCCGCGCGCGATGATGGAGCGGGTCTCCGCCAGCGCCGCGTCCTCCTCCGCCACGATCGGGTTCTCCTGCACCTCGACCTCGAGGTTGAACAGGAAGCCGACGGAGTCCTCCTTGATGCCCTCAAGCATCCCGGAGAACATCTCGTAGCCCTCACGCTGGTATTCGATCTGCGGGTCCTTCTGCGCGTAGGCCCGCATGCCGATGCCCTCGCGCAAATAGTCCATCTCGTAGAGGTGCTCGCGCCACTTGCGGTCGAGCACCGAGAGGATCACGCGGCGCTCGAGGTCGCGCATCGTCTCGGCGCCGAACTCCTCCTCGCGCCTGTCGTAGGCGGCCAGCGCGTCGGCCTTCATGCGCTCGCTGATCAGGTCGGCGGTCAGCTCCTCGCGCGAGCCGGCCTCCTCGATGATGTCTTCGATCGTGACCTGGACCGGGTAGAGCTCGCCGAACGCCTTCCACAACTTCTCGAGGTCCCACTCCTCCGCGAAACCCTCGGCCGTGGCGCCCTGGACGTAGCCGTCGATCACGTCGCCGATGAAGCCGCGCACCTGCTCGTGCAGGTCGGCGCCCTCCAGCACGCGGAGGCGCTCGGCGTAGATGACCTTGCGCTGGCGGTTCATCACCTCGTCGTACTTCAGAACTTCCTTGCGGATCTCGAAGTTCTGCTGCTCGACCTGGTGCTGGGCGGAGGCGATCGCCTTGGAGACGATGCCGGACTCGATCGGCTGGTCGTCGGGGATCTGCAACCTCGTCATGATCATTTCGACTCTGGCCGAGTTGAACAGGCGCATGAGGTCGTCGCCGAGCGACAGGTAGAAGCGCGACTCACCGGGGTCGCCCTGGCGGCCGGACCGGCCGCGCAACTGGTTGTCGATGCGCCGCGACTCGTGCCGCTCGGTGCCGAGGACGTAGAGGCCGCCGAGCTTGGTGACCTCGTCGTGCTCGGCCTTGACCGCCGCCTTGGCCTTCTCCAGCGCCTCGGGGTAGGCCTTCTCGTATTCCTCGGGCGTCTCGACGGGGTCGAGCCCGCGCTGGCGCAGCTCGAGGTCGGCGCGGAACTCGGGGTTGCCGCCGAGCTGGATGTCGGTGCCCCGGCCCGCCATGTTGGTGGCGACGGTGACGGCGCCCTTGCGGCCCGCCTCGGCGATGATCGACGCCTCACGCGCGTGGTTCTTCGCGTTGAGCACCTCGTGCTGAACGCCGCGCCGCTTGAGGGCCTTGGACAGCCGCTCCGACTTCTCCACCGAGGTCGTGCCGACGAGGACCGGCTGCCCGGCCTCGTAGCGCTCCTTGATGTCCTCGACCACCGCGTTGAACTTGGCGTCCTCGGTCTTGTAGACCACGTCGGCCTGGTCCTTGCGGATCATCGGCCGGTTGGTCGGGATCGGGACGACGTTGAGCTTGTAGGTCTTGTTGAACTCGTTGGCCTCGGTGACGGCCGTACCGGTCATGCCGGACAGCTTTTCGTAGAGGCGGAAGTAGTTCTGGAGGGTGACCGTGGCGAGCGTCTGGTTCTCGTCCTTGATCTTCACGCCCTCTTTGGCCTCGATGGCCTGGTGCATGCCCTCGTTGTAGCGGCGGCCGTGCAGGATGCGGCCGGTGAACTCGTCGACGATCAGCACCTCGCCGTCGGCGACGATGTAGTCCTTGTCCTTCTTGAACAGCTCTTTGGCCTTGAGCGCGTTGTTCAGGAAGCCGACGAGATGCGTGTGCTCCGGCTTGTAGAGGTTGTCGATGCCGAGCCAGTCCTCGACCTTCTCGACGCCGGACTCCAGGATGCCGACCGTGCGCTTCTTCTCGTCGACGACGTAGTCGCCGGTGCTCTCCTCGCCGGGGTTTTTCGCCTCGACACCCCTGCGCAGGCGGGGCACGATCTTGGCGAACTCGGTGTACCACTTGCCCGACTGCTCGCCCGGGCCCGAGATGATCAACGGCGTGCGGGCCTCGTCGATCAGGATCGAGTCGACCTCGTCGACGACCGCGTAGAAGTGACCGCGCTGCACGCACTCGTCGAGCGACCAGGCCATGTTGTCGCGCAGGTAGTCGAAGCCGAACTCGTTGTTCGTGCCGTAGGTGATGTCGGCTTCGTACTGCTTGCGACGCTCGTCGGGCTGCTGCCCGGACACGATGCATCCGACCTCGAGGCCGAGGAAGCGGTGGATGCGCCCCATGTTCTCGGCGTCGCGCTTGGCGAGATAGTCGTTGACCGTGATGACATGCACTCCCTGACCGCTCAGCGCGTTGAGATAGGTCGGCAGGGTGCAGGTCAGGGTCTTGCCCTCACCGGTCTTCATCTCGGAGATGTTGCCCATGTGAAGGTTGGCGCCGCCCATGATCTGCACATCGAAGGGCCGCTGGCCGAGCACACGCTTGGCCGCCTCGCGCACGGTCGCGAACGCTTCCGGAAGCAGGTCGTCGAGGCTCTCACCTTCGGCGTGGCGCTTGCGGAACTCGTCCGTCATCGCCTGCAACTCCGCGTCGGACATGGCCGTGAAGTGGTCCTCAATGGAGTTGACCTGGTCTGCGTACCGCTTCAGCTTCCGTAGGATCTTGCCTTCGCCGGCACGTAGGATCTTGTCGAGAATGGCTGCCACTTTATGTAAAGCTCCTCGCAGGTCTACCCCGGCGGCGCCGCCAGGAGGAGAGGCCGAGACAAACTTCCCCGTTGCCATGGTAGGCGGTTCCGCAAGCAGACACAGCCACCGTGCCGACGAGGGCACAAGACCGGTCTGGGAGAATGGGCTCAAGGCAGAGGATATGCCGGTTGAGAGCCGGCTCGCACCAATAGCGCGATAACCGGCAAAGGAAGGATTTGTCATGGTTGAGGGGAAGAAGTCGGAGCAAACGGAGAATCTCGGCAGCCACGGCGGACGCGGGTCATCGTGGCTGGCGGTGACGGTGATGCTGGTGGGCACCGTGGTTGCCGGCTTCGGGCTGACCGCCGGCAACTGGACGCTCGTCTGGATCGGCGCCGGTGTGTTCGTCGTGGGCGGCATCCTCGCTCTCGTCTTCGATATCTTCACCGACGTCGTGATCGACGCTCCGCGCGTGGGCATGCGAGCGGAAGACCACCGCTGACGCAGGCTTCACACGGCGGGCGCCCACCCAACGGGGCGCCCGCCGTTTCCATGTCACCTCCGCCCGGGCGTGTCTCCTCCCCGCCGACCAGCGTGCTCGCCAGGTCCTGCCTGCTCGGGACCTCGACCGGGCAGGGCGTGTCCCATCTCTCCCTCGGGCGCGCTCCCGACGCGACCCCTCCGACTCCACCCAGGCGTGTCGCGCACTCCTGACCGGGTCTCCGGCGTGTCGTGGGCGCCACTCTCGATATGCGGTTCGCCAGGGCACGCCCACGGCATGTCGCTGGGGCTCTGCCCGTCACGTTTGTGCATGGGCGGAAGGCCTCGCCCGGCACGTCCTCGGGCGAGGGCGTGGAGGCTTTCGTCCTCGCCCCGGCGGTCCGCGCGGACGGTTTGTCGGTGGCCGCGGCTAGATTGCTCGCATGCACCGCCGTACGGAAATGCAGACATGACCCCCATACCGGATCTGACTGCCGACGAAGCGCGCCGGATCATCCTGCGGGCCCAGGGCTTGGCCGGCGCCGACGCGCGCAAGGGTGGGGTGCACGCCATGCTGCGCAGGCTCGGCGCCGTGCAGCTCGACACGATCTCGGTCCTCGCGCGCTCCCACGAGCTGGTCGCCTACGCCCGCCTGGGCGCGATCGGCAGGTCCAAGATCGAACGGGCCTACTGGCGCAACCCGGCCCAGAGCTTCGAATACTGGTGCCACGCGGCCTGCATCCTGCCCATCGAGCACTGGCCGCTCTACTCGTTCCGCCGCCGTGCCTACCGCGAGCGGCGCTTCCGCTGGCACGAGGTCCCCGACGACGTGGGCAAGCTGCTGGAGAAGGTACGCGAGTCGGGACCGCTGACGACGTCCGACGTGGGCGGCGCCAAGAACGGCGGCCCGTGGTGGGACTGGTCCGACTCGAAGATCGGCCTGGAGTGGCTGCTCGACATCGGCGAGCTGGTCTGCAGCCGCCGCGTCGGCTGGCGGCGGGTCTACGACCTGGCCGAGCGGGTCGTCCCCGCCGACCTGCTGGGCGAAGACCTGTCCGACGAGGAGTGCATCACGCGCCTGGCCGCCATCGCAGGCCGTTCGCTGGGCGTGGCCAACCGTACCGACCTGATCGATTTCCTGCGGCTCAGGGGCCGCTACGCCGCGATCCTCGACGAGGTGCTGCTCAGCGGGGCCGCGGGGCTCTCACCCGTGACCGTCGCGGGCTGGCCGGGCAAGAAGGGCCGCGCCAACGCCTGGGCCGATCCTGTCTCCCTGGCGTCCGATCCGCGCGGCCGTCACCGCACGACGCTGCTGTCGCCGTTCGACTCGCTCATCTGGCACCGCGGCCGCACCGAGCGCGTCTTCGGGTTCCACTACACGCTGGAGCTCTACGTCCCCAAGCACAAGCGTGTTCACGGCTATTTCACGATGCCGGTGCTGGCCGGCGGCCGGCTGATCGGCCGGGTCGACCCGGCGCGCGAGGGCACCACGCTGGTGGCCAGGCAGCTCAGCCTGGAGCCCGGCCTGTCCTTCGCCAAGTGGGGCGACGCCATGCGCGAGGCGCTGTGGTCGGCGGCCGACTGGGTGGGCTGCGACTCCGTCCGCGTCGAACGCGCCGACCCTCCCGAACTCGCCCCGATCCTGACCACGGTCCCACGGTGAGCTGAGCCTTCATGGCGGGTGGACCGGCCGGGGCCGCAGCGACGACGTCCGCTTGGAAGCCGAGCGAGTCTCGCTACGGGCGGTGGACCGGCCAGGGCCAGGCGACGACGTCCGCCTGAAGGCCGGGGCGGTCTCGCCCGTAGCGAGACCCGCATCGCCCTGCGCCCCGGGCCGAAGCCAACAGTGCTGCGGGGCCCGTCGGGGCCGCGGCGAAAGCGGGCCTGGCTTCCGGCTACGGGCGGGAGCCAGCCTGGCTTCCGGCCAGGGACGGGAGCGGGCCGCACTTCAGGCTGCGGGCGGGAGCAGGCCGAGCGAGCACCGTGACAGAACGGGCGTCGATCCCCGCCGTGGTGGGCCGGGGTGCCCCCGGGCCCGGCTGCCGTCGTGGCGGGCGGGGGTGGTGTGGAGGCGGTCGGGTCGTACGGAGCCCGGGGGCGGCGTCAGCGGGCCGCCGGCGCGGGCAGGGCCCGGCGTACGGCCCGCCCCGTGCGCGTCACCATTGACCGGGGGTGATGGGAGCGCGTGGTCGCCGCGTCAGGTGATCTCGAGCATGCGTTCGCGCACCGCGTAGACCACGGCCTCCATCCGCGAGTGCAGTTGCAGCTTGTCGAGGATGTTGCGCACGTGGTTCTTCACGGTGTTCTCGGAGATGAACAGCTGCTTGGCGATCTCGCGGTTGTTCATGCCCTTGGCCACCAGTCGCAGCACCTCCATCTCCCGGTCGGTGAGCCGGGGAACGGGGAGCTGGGGCGGGCGCTCGGCCTCCTTGCGGCTCATGTTCGCGAACTCGCTGATGAGCTTGGCCGCCATCGCCGGGTTGATTAACGACTGGCCTTCGTGGACGCCGCGCACGGCGGCCGGGACGTCGTTGATCTGGACGTCCTTCAGCAGGTAGCCGGTGGCTCCCGCCTTGATGGCCTCGAAGAGGTCTTCTTCCTCGTCACTCACCGTCAGCATGATGATGCGGGTGCTCGGGACGGAGGCCTTGATGCCCTTCGCCGCCTCGATGCCGTCCTGCCGCGGCATGCGCACGTCCATGAGGGCGACGTCGGGCATGAGGCGATCGGCCAGTTCGACCGCCTCCTGCCCGTCGCTCGCTTCACCGACCACCTCGATGTCAGGCTCAGCGGCCAGCGCCAGCGCCAGGCTGCGTCTGATCAGCTCGTGGTCGTCCACGATCAGCACGCGGATCGGCTCGCTCTCGGACGCGCGGACCTCGTCGGACTGGGTCACGAAGCCTCCTTGGGCAGCCTCGCGACCGTGTGTTCCTCGCTTCGCTCGCTCATCTGAACCTGACTGAGCTCGCTCACGTCTCCTCCTCGTCGGGGGGCCAGAGCCGTTGAACCGCCATGATGGCACGGGTGCCGCGGTTCTCGGGTGGTCGAGAAGATCTTTCAGCGCGCTGTCAGGGCTCTACGAGCCGCAGCACACCATAGTTGTAACCGCGTCTGTTGTAGACGACACACGGCTGGCCGCTCTCTTTGTCGCGGAACAGGTAGAAATCGTGTCCGACCAGTTCCATCTCGAGGAGGGCCTGGTCGATGGTCATGGGCTCCGCCCTGTGGAACTTCTCCCGTACGATGAGCGGGCCGTCGCCGTCCATCTCGATCGGGACGATGTCGTCGTAGAGCCGGTCGTTCTTCTCCTGCTCGTCCTCGTCGGGCTCCTGGGCCTGCTGGGGGACGGAGGGCTTGGTGACCGGGGGAAGCCCGGTGGCGTCAGGGAGCGTCGCGGTGATCTTCGCGACCGAGGGCGGGCAGTGGTTGCCGTGGTGGACCTTGCGCCGGTCGGCCAGCCGCCTGAGGCGGCCTTCCAGCTTGTCGAGCGCCAGGTCGAGGGCTGCGAACCGGTCGTCGGCCGACGCTTCAGCGCGGATGGCCGGCCCCTTCGAGTGAATGGTGAGCTCGACGCGCTCTCGTCGGTCGGCGATGCGCGGGTTGCGTTCCTTCGACACCTCCACGTCGACTCGGATGATGTTGTTGTCCAGACGTTCGATCCTGGCCAGCTTGGATGTCACGTGGTCTCGGAACCGGTCACTCACTCCTGTGTGCCGGCCCTTGACGATGATGTCCATGCAACAGCCCCCCTTCGTCTAACGACTGAGCAAGAGCGCCCGACGACGTGCGTGCCGGGCGGGGTCTTCTGTCTGCCTTTCTGCCACCGTTACCCTCTTCCAACTGGGCGTCACCGGGAGCTCGGAGGGCACCCGTCCGGCCGACCTGGTCTTCGACCCCACATTCGCCTGCTGAGGGTCTCGCAGCTCAGTCGCCACTACTGCCCTTCTCTTCTGGCGAGGGACATCTGGCCCCCCGGGAAGGCAGGACTTACCCCTAAGCCGCACCGTGATCGGTCGACAAAGAGTCGCCTTACGTGGACCGTTTTGCCTGCGGCTGGCATCGGCTAGCAGAGCCGGGAACACCGGCCCTGCGCAACCACGGACCCGAACGGGTGCCATGTCAGAACGCTATCCGCATCCAGGGAGAATGTCAGCCGAAGGGCCCGCCAAACGATCACTTTCCGTGATTTACGACGGGATGGAAAGCGCATTCCGCCACCCGCCCCCGCGGGTCGGCACCCCTTACGGGCACGAACGTCCTGACTCCTGAGCTGGGCCGGCACGCCGCTCGGGGAAGGAACATCTAACCTTCTGGTTAGAGCGGCGAATTGGATCTTTCTTTACCGACCGTCACCGTAACGACTTCCAAGATCTTCGGCGTGTCGCGGCGACGGTGACCGCCAGCGGGCTCTGCACGCCGGCCGCCCGCAGCGCCCTGGCCGCTTCGGCGAGGGTCGCCCCGGTGGTCACGATGTCGTCCACGAGCAGCGCAACGGGCGCTGGAGGGCCTCCGGCGGACGAGGCGGCCCGGAGTGACCCGCTGAGGTTGGCGGCCCTCTCAGCGGAGCTCAGGCCCGCCTGGTCGGCGACGCCGCGCGCCTGGACCAGCCCCGGCCACACGCGCGCCGGGACGCCGTACGCCCGCAGGTCGCGCGCGACCAGCACGGCCAGCCGCCCCACCGGATCGTGGCCCCTGCCGCGCACGCTCCGCCGCGCGCTGGGCACGGCGACCACCGCGACCGGGCCGCGCGCCCACGGCGCCGGCGTGCGCCCGATCGCCGTCACGGCGGTGAAGGCCGCAGCCTGCGCCAGCACCCCGGCCAGCGCCACCGCGCCCCGCTCTTTGTAGGCCACCACCGCCCTCCTGACCGCTCCGGAGTAGGGCGCCGCCGACCAGCAGTCGGGCAGGCCTGGCGGGGCCGGGTCGGGCCTGCGCCTGGCGGGCGAGGCGGTCAGCCCGGAGACGCAGCCCGCGCAGAGGCGCGCCCCCTTGACGCCGCAACCCGCGCAGGCGCCGGGGAGGACCAGATCGAGCACGGCGGTCAGCACGCCGCCAGCATGCCGCCCGCCACCGACGGTTTCCGGCGTGGTACGGAATGGGGTCAGCCCAGGGGAAAGATGGGGCTGCCGGCGTTGGACTCGACCTTCGGCACCCAGGTCTGGCGGTCCTGGTTCAGCTCGACGATCTTCGTCTCCTTGTCGGTCCGCACCTCTCCCAGCACCCGGTCGTCCAGAGCCGCGAGCGAGGCCAGCCGATCCTTCAACGGCACCCCGACCGTCTCGCCGTCCCCCACGTTGATCTCGTTGAGTATCTGCCCTGCCTTGCTCTCGATCAGGACCAGCAGGTGCTCGTCGTCGCTCCACGTGACGTCGACGATCTCGTCGCCCACCTCGGTCGTGGCCAGGCTCCTGAAGTTCCCGAGCACGAGCCCCTTCGAGGTCGGCGTGAGAGCGCCGATCTGCACGGTGTTCCTGCCCATGGTGACGAACACGCGCACTCCGTCCCTCGCGATGCGCAGGCGGGTGACGTCGAGGCCGGCCAGTTTGGGCGCGGAGATTCGCTCGGGCTCCCGGCCGCTCGACGGGTCGTACCGCAGCAGGACGCCGTTCTTGTTGTCGTACGTCCACAGGGACCCGTCGCGGTGGAACGTCGGCGGCGTGAGCTCCGTGCCGGGGATGACCTCCTGCCAGCGCCCCTCCTGGGCGAGTTTCGCCATGGAGACGCCGGTTGAGGTCTTGGCGGCGATGAGGGCGGTGTCCTCCTTCGACAGGGCGAAGTCGGTGTAGCCCGCGCGCTGCTCGCCCGCCGCACCGGGCACGGCGCCCGCGGGGCCTTCCCTGCCCATGAAGTGCACGGCGCCGTCGTCGACGAAGTAGGCGGTGTCGCCCCCGTCGTCCAGCCAGGGATCGTCGGGATCGGGCCGGTCGACGGCGTACGTCTCGCCGTCGACCTGGATCTCGATCGTGCGCCCCTTGGCGACGTCGTTGTCGGCGAAGCTGTGCCTGATCTGCGCCCTGATCGCGGCCTCCGCGCTCAGGTCGCCCAGGTCGAACGGGCCGGAGAGGTTGACCAGCACCCGTTCCTCGTTCCACCGGATGGACTCGATCTCCGTGCCCTCGGGGAAGCTCGTGGTCACCGCGCCGCGAAGGGTCGTGGTGGGCTCCTTGAGCAGGCGTTCGAGAATGGTCCTGGCGAAGCTCTCCGTCGGCCTCATCCGCAGGCGTACGCGGTCGACGACCAGCCGGTCCGGCATGTCGGCGTTGAGGTAGTAGAGGTTGGCGGGGCGGTACGCGCGCACCACGTCGGAGTTGGTGAGCAGCAGCCCGGCGGGCAGCTTGTTGACGAGATAGCCGCCCTGCGGGGTCTTGACGAGCTCGAACGTTCCGCCGCCCCACGGGCCGGCCGTGGGGGCGTAGGCGTCGTCGGTCCCGATGCCGGCGACCCACTGAGCCTTGAGCGTGACCTGCAGCACGGTCTCGGTGCCGTCGCGCGGCGTGGGATAGGTGATCTCGAAGGCGTCCTCGATCACCTTCACCGGCCCGGCGGGGCTCCACTTGGCCCGCGCCTCAGGGGTCAGGTACTGCGGCAGGATCGACGGGTCGTCCGCGTACGCGGCCATGGCGGCCTGCAGGCCCTTGATGGTGTCCTCAGGCCCCCAGTTCGGCTGGGGCGGGATGGCGATCATGCGCTGGAACGGCTTGTTCAGCGGGTCGCCGCCGGTGCCGTCGTCGCCCACCGTGTACGGCCCCGTCACGGGGATCACGGTGCAGCCGGCGCCGGCGAGGACCATGGCGAGGACGATCGCGATCGCGGCGCCGAGCCGGCTAGTCCTCGTCATGACCGGCTCCGTCCGCGGAGGCGGGCAGCAGGACGGGCGTCATGGCGCCGCGCCACGTACGCCGCATCTCGATCTCCGGCGGCACCAGCGACAACGGCGAGCCCTTCAGATCGGCGCCGGCCGACCTCGGCAGCGTCAGCCTGAACTGCGAGCCTTCGCCCGGCTGCCCCCAGGCCTGGAGCCAGCCGCCGTGCAGCGTGGCGTCCTCGCGGGAGATCGCGAGACCGAGCCCCGTGCCGCCGATGGTGCGCGCCCGCGAGGGGTCGGCCCGCCAGAACCGGTCGAACACGAGCGTGTCCTCGCCGCCCTTCAGGCCGATCCCGTGGTCGCGTACGGCGATGGCCACGGCGTCCCTGTCGGCGCCCACGGTGACCACGACGTCCCTGCCCTCGCCGTGCTCGATCGCGTTGAACAGGAGGTTGCGCAGGATGCGCTCGACCCTGCGGTTGTCGATCTCGGCCATGCACGGCTCGTTGGGCAGCCGCAGCTCGAAGCGGGTGGAGTGGCGCTCGGCCAGCGCCTCGGAGTCGCCGATGGCCCGCAGTACCACGTCGCGCACGTCCACCGAGTCGAGGTCGAGCGTGGCGGCCCCGGCGTCGTAGCGGCTGATCTCCAGCAGGTCTGCCAGCATCGCCTCGAACCGCTCCAGCTGCGCCTGCATGAGCTCGGCGGAGCGGGAGGCCATCGGGTCGAAGTCCTCGCGGGCGTCGTACAGCAGGTCGGCGGCCATGCGCACGGTGGTCAGCGGGGTGCGCAGCTCGTGGGAGACGTCGGAGACGAACTGCCGCTGGACCTGCGAGAGTTCCTCCAGCTGGTGGATCTTCAGCGCCAGGTTGGCGGCCATCTCGTTGAACGAGTTCGCCAGGCGGGCGAGGTCGTCCTCACCGCGCACCTTGAGGCGTTCGTCCAGCTTGCCGGCGGCCAGGCGTTCGGCGGCCTGGCGGGCGAGGCGTACGGGGGAGACGACCTGGCGGGCGACCAGGTAGGCGATCGCGGCGAGCAGCAGCACGAGGCCGAGGCCCACCACGACGATGGCGAGCCTGACGTTGGTGAGCAGCTCCTCTTCCTCGGTGAAGGGGAAGAAGTGGTAGACCTCGTAGTTCTGTCCGGTGGCGGGCACGTGCACGACGCCGCCGACCACGAAGGTGAGCCGGGGCTGGCTCTCGCCGGGGAACTTGATCTCATGGACGTTGCCGACGGGCTTGCTGTATTCGCGGTTGCGCAAGTAGCGGAGCAGGTGCGCCCGGAGGTTCGGGGGCACGCTGCCCCGTACGACGCTGCCGGACGCCCGTGACTGGCCCGGGGTGGTCTGGTTGAGGATCAGCACGTCGTAGCGCTTCCTGGAGCCGTCCTCGCCCGACCCGGTGACGGTGTCCATGACCTCGTCCAGCGGGTTGACCGAGCCGGTCTTGGAGCTGTCGGCGGTCTTGGTCTGCTCGTCGGTGTCGGGGGCGAGCGCGTCGGCGATCTGCAGGCGGTCGGCGAACGCCTCGCTGATGGAGGACTGCTGGCTGCTGTCGACCACCGACTTGTTGATCTGGCCGAACAGGAACGTGCCGAGCACCACCACCACGATCACGGAGATGACGAGCGTGCTGGTGACGACCTGGAGCTGCAGCGAGCGCCGCCATATGCTGCGCGCCCTGCCCGCCGCACGACGGACCCGCCGGCGAACTCCGCCGAGGATCTGGCGGAGCGTACGCCTGCGTGTTCTCGTCTTTCTGGTCGGGGGCATGGCAGGGCTGGGCGGAGGCTAGGCGGGGCCGGCTTTGTAACCCACGCCGCGGACGGTCACCACGATCTCGGGGTGCTCGGGGTCCTTCTCGATCTTGGCCCTGAGCCGCTGGACGTGCACGTTGACCAGCCGCGTGTCGGCCGCGTGACGGTAGCCCCACACCTGCTCGAGCAGGACCTCTCGGGTGAACACCTGGCGCGGCTTGCGGGCGAGCGCCACGAGCAGGTCGAACTCGAGCGGCGTGAGGTTGATGGTCTCCTCGCCGCGCTTGACCGAGTGTCCGGCCACGTCGATGGTGATGTCGCCGATCTGCAGGATCTCGGGGGTCGGCTCGTCGGTGCGGCGCAGGCGCGCCCGCACCCTGGCCACCAGCTCCTTCGGCTTGAACGGCTTGACGATGTAGTCGTCGGCGCCGGACTCCAGGCCCAGCACGACGTCGATCGTGTCGCTCTTGGCCGTGAGCATGACGATCGGAACGCCCGACTCCGCCCTGATCCTGCGCGCGACGTCGATGCCGTCGGCCCCCGGCAGCATCAGGTCGAGCAGCACCAGGTCGGGGCGTGTATCCCGGAAAGCGTCAAGGGCTTTGTCACCGTCGGAGACAAATGACGGCTCGAAACCCTCCCCCCGCAACACGATCCCCAGCATCTCGGCGAGAGCGGCGTCGTCATCGACGACCAGCACGCGACCTTTCATGGCCCCTCATTCGTTCTACGCATTGTGGGACATACCCGCACGATCGCTGAAGGTTACCCTTGGTGGGCTCATGAGTGTGACTCAAGCCCCGCAAAAGGCGACTTTTCGGTCCGCCCCCGCGATCGCAATCTCAGTCTGCGGTAACAGAGCAACTTTCTGCCATCCCTGGACGCGAACACAGCCCGGATTCGCCGAAGAATGCGGCCGAGCCGAGGCTTCGGATGGGCCCGGCTGCACTCAGCGACACCAAGTTCCCGCCCAGCATGCCAGGATTGGGGATATGTCAGACGGTCACGGTCCCACGCCCGAGACGCCATCAGGCTGGTCGGCCGAGCAGCCCCCGCCCTACAGCGCCCCGCCGGCCTCCCCGTGGACCGCGCCGGGTTCGCACCAGCAAGCTCCGCACGGTGCTCCCCACGGGGAGCAACCACCACAACAGCGGCCTTACGGGCCGGGGCCCCAGCCACCATATCCGCCCCATCAGCATCCCCAGCCCGTCTACGGCGCCATGCAGCCACCGCCCGCGCTGCGGCCCGGCATCATCCCGCTGCGTCCCCTGCAACTCGGCGATCTGCTCGACGGCACGATCAAACTCATCAGGTCCAACCCGAAGGCCGTGCTCGGCCTGTCGGCCATCGCCGCACTGCTCGCGTCGGTGCCGCTCGCGGTGGGGCAGGCCTTCCTGCTCAACTCGGTGGGTGGCGCGCTCGCCGATCCCGCCAACGTGAGCACCGCACAGGCCGAGCTCACCGGCCTGTACGGCTTCGCCTCCCAGTACGGCGGCACCCTGATCTCCTACGCCATCCAGTTCGTCGCGGTCACCCTGCTGACCGGCGTGCTGACCCGCATACTCGGCCGGGCGGTCTTCGGCGGCAAGCTCACCGCCGGGGAGTCCTGGCAACTGGTCAAGGGCCGGATGCCGGCGTTGTTCGGCGTGGTGGGGCTGATGGCCGCGTTCATGCTGGTGCCCGCGCTCGTGTTCGTCATGCTCGTCGTGGTCTTCTCGCTCAACGCCTCCGCCGGCGACATCGGCTGGCTGGCCGCGATGAGCATCCTGTTCATCATCGTGTACATCGCCTACTACCTGATCATCAGGACCCGCTTCGCGTTCGCCTCGCCCGCCGTGGTCCTCGAGGGGCGCAGCCCTCTCGACGCCATGCGCCGCTCGTGGCACCTGGTGACCGGCGACTTCTGGCGGGTGTTCGGCATCCTGCTGCTCACCTCGCTGCTCGTGGGGCTCGTGGCGGGCATCCTGTCGGTGCCGTTCACGATCGCGGGCACGCTCTTCGGCATGTTCGGCGCGGGCTCGGCGGCGACGACGGCCGTGTCGGCCGTGCTGATCGCCATCGGCGGCACGCTGAGCGCCATGTTCGCCTATCCGTTCGAGGCCGGGGTCGCCGGTCTCCTCTACGCCGACCGCCGCATGCGCAGTGAGGCGTTCGACCTCGTCCTGCAGACCGCGGCCATCGAGCAGCAGCGCCAGGGCTGGGTGCACGCCTCCGCCGACGAGCTGTGGCACCCGTCCAACTCCGCCAGATCGTGAGCCCGATCGACAGGGAGGAGGCGGCGCGGCAGGCCGCGCGCGAGCTGCTCGACCCCGCCTACGAGACGGAGTCGCTGCCGGACCGGGTCTACCGATGGGTCATGCAGTTCCTCGGCGACCTGGTCGACGCCACCGTGGGCGGCGGCCCGGCCGGCGGCGTCATCGCGTCCGTGGTGATCGTACTGATCATCCTCGGGGTGATCGTGCTGATCTCGTGGCAGCTGCGCAGGTCCGCTCGCAGGAACGCGCCGGCGGTGGGCGCGCTGTTCGGCCGGCGGACGATGAGCGCGGCCGAGCACCGGCAGGCGGCGGAACGGCTGGCCGCCGAGGAGCAGTGGGCCCCCGCCCTCCAGGAACGCCTCCGGGCCGTCGCCCGCGACCTGGAGGAGCGCGCGCTCGTCGACGGCATGCCCGGGCGCACGGCCGACGAGCTGGCCGCCGAGGCCGCCGTCTCCCTGCCGGACTTCGCGGACGAGCTGGCCATGGCGGCCCGCTCGTTCGACGACGTCACCTACGGCGGCGTGCCGGGCACGCGCGAGGCCTACACGCGGATGGCCGACCTTGACGACCGCGTCAGCCAGGCCCGCCCGGTGCCCATCGCCTCCCAGACGGCCGTCGCGCCCGGCGCGGGCCCGTGGACGGGCGTCGGAGGCGCCTCATGAGCGTGACCACGAGCCCTCCCGCCGCCGACGGGTCCAGGCCGACCTCCCCGACTCCCCGCTCCACCTGGCGCGCGAACCGGCTCATCGTGCTGATGGGCGCGCTCATCGTGCTCGCGGGGGTGACGAGCGTGCTGCTCGGCGGAAGCCGCGGCCCCGCCCGTCCCCTCGACCCCGACGACACGTCGCTGATGGGCTCGAAGGCCCTGGCCGAGCTGCTGCGCGTCCGGGGCGTCACCGTCGACCGGGTCGACTCCGCCCAGGCCGCCGTCGACAAGGCCGCCACAGGTGAGCGCCTGCTGCTCATCACCGCCCAGACGTACGTCGACGAGCGCCCCCTCGCCCGGCTCCCCGGCGATCGGCTGATCGTCGGCGACGTCTTCGGTCTGGCCGCCCTGGCCCCGGAAGTGCGTACGCAGGCCCAGCCCGCACGCCCCCGCTCGCGCGACCCCGAATGCCCGCTGCCCGCCGCCCGTGCCGCGGGGAGCGCCCACATGGGCGGCGTCGTCTTGCGCGGGCCGCCGGGCTCCACCGGCTGCTACCCGGCCGGCGACGGGCACACGCTGGTCAGCTACTCCAACGGCAGGGGCGTCACCACCGTCGTCGGCGACGGCGGCTTCATGACCAACCAGCGACTGGCCGAGGACGGCAACGCGGCTCTCGCGCTCAACCTCCTCAGCACCGGCAAGCCCGTGACCTGGCTGGTCCCGCCGGAGAACCCGCCGCCCGGAGAGCTGCCGGGTGAGCAGGGCCAGTCGATGTACGACCTGATGCCCGGCAACATCCGCTGGACCATCTACATGGCGATCATCGCCGTGGCGCTGGCGGCGTTCTGGCGGGGCAGGCGGCTCGGGCCGGTGGTGGTGGAGAAGCTGCCCGTCGTCGTCAGGGCCTCCGAGACGGTCGAGGGGCGTGGCAGGCTCTACCGGGCGAGACGTGCCAGGGAGCGCGCGGCGTCCGCGCTGCGCGCGGGCACGATCGACCGGCTCACGGCCAGGCTCGGGCTCGGCCACGGCGCGGGGCCGCAGGAGGTCGTCCCGGCCCTCGCCGCCCGCACGGTGGAGGACCCGCACCGTCTCGGCGCGGCACTGTACGGGCCGCCGCCGACGGACGACGCCCAGCTCGTGGAACTGGCCGGATACTTGGACATGATCGAAAGGCAGTTGAGTGAACTTTGACGAGACCTACCGCGTGACGAGTTCCGGCGACTCGGCGAGGCAGGCGCTGGCGGCGTTGCGCACCGAGGTGTCCAAAGCCGTGGTCGGGCAGGACGCTGTGGTGACGGGCATGGTCATCGCGCTGCTGTGCCGGGGCCACGTGCTGCTCGAAGGCGTGCCGGGCGTGGCCAAGACGCTGCTGGTGCGTACGTTGGCGGCGGCCCTGTCGCTCGACTTCAAGCGGGTGCAGTTCACGCCCGACCTGATGCCGGGCGACGTGACCGGGTCGCTGATCTACGACGCGAAGACCGCGCGGTTCGAGTTCCGCGAGGGCCCGGTTTTCACCAACCTGCTGCTCGCCGACGAGATCAACCGCACCCCGCCGAAGACCCAGGCAGCCCTGCTCGAAGCGATGGAGGAGCGGCAGGTCAGCGTCGAGGGCGCGGCCAGGGCGCTGCCCGACCCGTTCGTGGTGTGCGCCACCCAGAACCCTGTCGAGTACGAAGGCACCTACCAGCTTCCCGAGGCGCAGCTCGACCGGTTCCTGGTCAAGCTGACCGTGCCGCTGCCGCCGCGCGAGCAGGAGATCTCGGTGCTCGACCGGCACGCCCGCGGTTTCGACCCGCGCGACCTGTCGGAGGTCAAGGCCGTCGCCACGGCCGCCGACCTGGCGGCGGGCCGGGAGGCGGCTTCCGCCGTGCACGTGGCTCCCGAGGTGCTCGGCTACATCGTCGACGTCGCCCGCGCCACCAGGAGCTCGCCGGCGTTGCAGCTCGGCGTCTCGCCGCGCGGCGCCACCGCCCTGCTCGCGGCCTCCCGGGCGTGGGCGTGGTTGTCCGGGCGCCAGTACGTCACGCCCGACGACGTGAAGGCGCTGGCCAGGCCCGCGCTGCGGCACCGCGTCCAGCTCCGGCCCGAGGCCGAGCTGGAAGGGACCACCGCGGACGGCCTGCTCGACGGCATCCTCGCCTCCGTCCCCGTCCCCCGCTGACAGGAGGGTGAGCGACCAATGGCGCTGAGCCAACCCGACGCAGCCGCGCAGCGAGTGAGGAGGGTGAGCGACTGATGGCGCTGACGGGACGTGCCGGGCTGGTGGCGGCGATCGGGATCCTGGTGGTGATGTTCGCGCCCCTGCCGGGGCCCGCGCTGGCCGGGGTTTGCCTGCTGCTAGCCGCCGCGATCATCGTGGACCTGGTGTTCGCGGGGGCGGTGCGCCCGCTGAGGTTCCACCGCTCCGGCGAGACCCTGATGCGCCTGGGCCAGCGGGCCACGGTGGAGCTGGTGGTGGAGAACCCCGGCGCCCGGCGCGTACGCGGGGTGCTGAGGGACGCCTGGCCGCCCTCCGCCGGAGCCTCGCCGCGCCTCGCCCGGTTGGACGTACCGGCCGGCGAGCGGCGCAAGATCGTCGTGACGCTCGATCCGACGAGGCGCGGCGACCGGGCGTCCGTGGCGGTCGCGGTGCGTTCGGTCGGACCGCTCGGCCTGGCCGCCCGCCAGGGCAGCCATCAGGCTCCGTGGTCGGTGCGGGTGCTGCCGCCGTTCCTGTCGCGCAAGCACCTGCCTTCCAGGCTGGCCAGGCTGCGCGAGCTGGACGGGCAACACCCCGCGCTGGTGCGCGGGCAGGGCACCGAGTTCGACTCGCTGCGCGAATACGTGGTGGGCGACGACGTCCGTTCCATCGACTGGCGGGCGACCGCGCGCCGCCACGACGTCGTGGTGCGCACCTGGCGTCCCGAACGCGACCGCCGCGTGCTGATCGTGCTCGACACCGGCCGCACGTCGGCGGGCCGGGTGGGTGACGCGCCGATCCCCCTGGCGGGCGCGGCGGGCAACGGCGGCGGCCTGCTGGCTCAGCAGGCCGCCGGGCGGGATTCGCGGCCCTCGCCGGGCTGGCCGCGGCTCGACTGGTCGATGGACGCGGCGCTGCTGCTGGCCGCCCTCGCCGCCAAAGCCGGCGACCAGGTGGACTTCCTGGCCTACGACCGGGCGGTACGCGCGTGGGTGAGCGGGGAGTCGCGCACCGAGCTGCTGTCGTCGCTGGTCAACGCGATGGCGCCGATCGAGGCGGAGCTGGTCGAGGCCGACTCGCAGGGCATGGTGGCCGCCATCCTGTCGAGGGCCAAGCGGCGCTGCCTGGTCGTCCTGCTGACGGACCTCAACCCGGCTGCGCTGGACGAGGGGCTGATGCCGGTGCTGCCGCAGTTGTCTGCGCGGCACCTGGTGCTGGTCGCCGGGGTGTCCGATCCGCTGGTCGCGGCCATGGCTGGCCGCCGCGACTCGGCCGAGGAGGTCTATGACGCTGCGGCGGCCGAGCACGCGCAGCTCGGGCGCAGGCGCATCACGGCGAGACTGCGCCGGCACGGGGTCGAGGTGGTCGACGCGGCTCCGGACGACATCGCGCCCGCGCTCGCGGACGCGTACCTGGCGCTGAAGGCCGCGGGCCGCCTCTGAGCACTGCGGGCGGGCGGTCAGGGCGCCTCTGGACGCTGAACGCCACGCCTCCGAGCGCTGCGGGCCGCGGGCGGCCTCTGCGCGCCCGGGGTGATCACGCCGATGGGGCCACGTCGGGGGCGCGTTCGAGGTCGCCGGTCTCGTTCTGCGCCAGCGCCCGGCGGCCGAAGACGATCACGTACGTCAGGAAGACCACCTCGGCGAGCACCCCGATGCCCACACGCGCCCACGTCGGCAGCCCCGACGGCGTCACGAACGCCTCGATCAGCCCCGACGCGAACAGCACCACGACGAGCCCGAGCGCCACGCTCATCACGGCTCTGCCCTGCTCGGCCAGCGCCTCGACCCGCTTGCGCGGTCCTGGGTCGACGACCGTCCAGCCCAGGCGCATGCCGACGGCCGCCGCCAGGAACACCGCGGTCAGCTCCAGGAGCCCGTGCGGCATGATGAGACCGAAGAAGATGTCCAGTTTGTCCCTGGAAGCCATGAGGCCGCCCGAGACGGCGACGTTCTCGGCGTTCGCGTAGAGCGCGTACGGGATCGGCAGCCCCAGCAGCACCGAGTACGCGATCATCAACGCCGAGACGTAGGCGTTGTTCAACCACACGCGGCTGGCGAAGGACGCGGCCGGGTTCTCCGAGTAGTAGTCGGCGAAGTCCTCCTCGACCAGCTGGGTGATCTCCTCGGGGCTGGCGATGGCGGCCTGGACGCCGGGGTTGTTCGCCACCCACGCACCCATCACGAACGCGACGACCAGGAACGCGGCCGAGCTCGCCAGCCACCACCACCGCGCCCGGTAGGCCACCACGGGGAACGTCACCGTGAAGAATCTCACCAGCTCCCGCCAGGCCGGCGTGTGCGCGCCGGTCACCGCGGACCTGGCCCTGGCCACCAGCGCGGACAGCCGCCCGGCCAGCACCGGGTCGTTCGACGAGGAGCGCATGATGGACAAATGCGTCGAGACGCGCTGATAGAGGTCGACCAGTTCGTCGACCTCGGCGCCCGTCAACGACGAACGGTTCTGCACCAGGTAGTCGAGCCGGTCCCACACGGGGCGGTGCGCCGCGACGAAAGCATCAATGTCCACCCGAACATTCTGGCCGCTCAATCACCGCGACATAGCCGTTAGGCTCCACTTATGTCGGAGGTTGTGACCGGCGACGCCGTCGTCGTGGAAGTGCGGGTGGCCCAGATGCCCTCGCGGGCGCTGGCGATCATCATTGACCTGGCGGTGCAGTTCACGGCGATGGTCGGCGCCTACGCGCTCTTAGGAGCGTTCGCCGGCGTCACCGACATGGCCATGTTCAGCGCTGTCATGATCGTACTGCTGGTGCTGGTGATGATCGGCTATCCGGTGATCTTCGAGTCCCTCACCAGGGGCCGCAGCCTCGGCAAGCTGGCGCTCGGGCTCCGGGTGGTCAGCGACGACGGCAGCCCTGAGCGCTTCCGGCAGGCGCTGTTCCGCGGGCTGGCCGGGCTGGTCGAGTTCTGGGTGCTCGCCGGGGCACCGGCGCTGATCGCCTCGCTGGTCTCGCAGCGGGGCAAGCGGCTGGGCGACGTGTTCGCGGGCACCATCGTGATCTCCGACCGGGCTCCGCGCGACACGGGGCAGGTCATCATGATGCCGCCGCCGCTGGCGAGCTGGGCGACCACGCTGGAGCTCTCCCAGTTGCCCGACGACGTGGCGCAGGCGGCCAGGCAATACCTGTTGCGCTGGCCCGACCTGTCGCCGCAGGTGCAGCACGAGATGGGCGTGCGCGTCTCGACCCAGGTGGCCTCCTTCGTCTCCCCCGCGGCGCCCGCCGGGACGCCGCCGTACGCGTATCTGAGCGCCGTGCTGGCCGAGCGCCGACGCAGGGAGCAGGCCAGGTTCGCGCAGCGGGCGGGGAACGGCGGCGTGCCGCATGGCCCGTACGCGCAGCCAGGTCCTCCCCCGCCGGTTCCGCAGCCGGGCCCTTACGGCCCGCCCCCTCCGGCGGCTGCGCGGCCCGGCCCTTACACGGCGCCTCCTCCGGCGCCTCCTCCGGCGGCTGCGCGGCCGCTGCCCGGCCCGCCGCCGGCCGGGCCCGCGCCGGAGCCGCCCCAGGCGACCCCGGGCGGGTTCGCGCCGCCCCAGTGACCCGCGAGGGTCGCCGAGGCGGCGCGGAGCCTTCGGATCAGTGCCACCAGCCGTTGCGGTACGACTCCTGCGTCTGCACGTTCAACCGGTCGGTACGAACGTGCTTGGCGCTGTTCGTGAGCCGGTCGTCGATCTTGATGACGTCGAAGCCCTCGTGGAAGTCGGCCGCGTAGATGTAGCCGTTGTAGTAGTAGGCCGACCAGATGCCGCCGCCACCGCCGTCCGAGCGGGGGCCGCGCTCGAAGAAGCCGATCTCCCTCGGGTTGGCGGAGTCGGTGAAGTCCCAGACCGACAACCCGCCCATGTACCACGCCTGCACCATGATGTCGCGGCCCTTGACGGGGATCAGCGAACCGTTGTGGGCGACGCAGTTCTCGCTGTCGTCCTGGTGCCGGGAGATCTTGAAGTAGCTCTTGAACGCGAACTGGCCGTTGGAGATGTCGTAGATCGCGTCGGCGCCGCGGTTGGGGCCGGTGGCCTCGTTGCAGGTGGCCGCGCCGCCGCCGCCGAGCTCGTCGGTGAAGACGACCTTCCTGGCGTTGTTGGTGAAGGTCGCCGAGTGCCAGAAGGCGAAGTTGGGGTCCGTGGTCCTGGCGGTGACCTTCGGGTCGAGCCGGTCGGAGATGTCGAACAACACGCCGTCGCCCATGCACGCGCCCGCCGCGATGTCCTTCTCCGCGTACGCGGTGATGTCGTGGCAGCCGGTGGTCGGGATGAGCAGGCCGGGCTGGTCCTCGTTGCCGCCGTCGGGGAAGACGACCGGGGTGGCGGCGACGTGCGCGGCCTGCGGGTGGCGCAGCGGCACCTTGATGATGGAGATCTTGTCGTGCGGCGGCTGGCAGTCGGGGAAGTTCGCCGCCGGCAGGTACGAGGAGACGTACACGTAGACGTTCTTGTGCCGGTCGCGCCCCTTGCCCGGTACCAGGGTCAGCGTGTGGGAGCCACAGGCCGTTTCGACCGCCTTGATGTACTTCGGCCTGGCCTTGTTGGAGATGTCGAAGATGCGTACGCCTTCCCAGGCGTCCTTCTCGGCGGCCGACCGGTCGGTGCTGGCGCAGGAGTCGTCGCTGCGTGAGCTGTCGACGGCGGCGAACAGCAGGTCGCCGTAGACGCTGACGTCCATCTGCCCGCCGGGGCAGACCACGGAGCTCACGACCCTGGCCTTCTTGGGGTTCCTGATGTCGTAGATGGAGAAGCCGCCGTAGTTGCCGACGTAGGCGTAGTCGCCCTGGAAGGCGATGTCGGTGTTGATGGACGACGCGATGGCGTCCGGTTTGGGGACGTTCCTGACGTGGGTGACGTTGGGGCTGGTGACCACGGCGTCGGGCGGCGGGATGTCACTGGCGGTCGCGGGTAACGCGGTGAGCAGCAGAGCGACGGCCGCCCCGGCCATCGCGAGGACACGGCGCGGGCTGGACATGCGGAATGCCTCCTTCGTACGGATACCGGCGGGAACGCGGCGTCCCGTCATCAGTGATGACCGTGGCCGCGCTCGGGGTAGGACGTCTGGGTCTGCGCGTTGAGCTCGCGCATCTTGACGCCGTTCGCCCGGTTCGTACGCCAGTCGTTGATCTTCAGCACGTCAAGGCCCAGGTTGAAGTCGGAGCCGTAGATGTGCCCGTTGTAGTAGTAGGCCGACCAGAAGCCGCCGCTCAGCGCGGGCGCGGTGTTGTCGGGGCCGCGCTCGAAGTAGGCGATCTCCTCCGGATGCGCCGAGTCGGTGAAGTCGACCACCGAGATACCGCCCTGGTACCACGCCTGCACCATGATGTCGCGGCCCTTGACGGGGATCAGCGAACCGTTGTGGGCGACGCAGTTCTCGCTGTCGTCCTGGTGCCGGGAGATCTTGAAGTAACTCCTGAAGACGAGCCGGCCGCGCACGATGTCGTAGTAGGCGTTGGCGCCCCGCTCGGGCCCGATGGCCTCGTTGCAGGTGGCCGCGCCGCCGCCCCCGAGCTCGTCGGTGAAGATGACCTTCGTGCCCTCGTTGTTGAACGTGGCCGAGTGCCAGAAGGCGAAGTTCCGCTCGTCGCGCACGGTCGCGGTCACCCTGGGCCGCTCGGGGTCGCGGATGTCGAGCAGAACGCCCTCACCCATGCACGCGCCCGCCGCGACGCCCTTCTCCGGGTACGCGGTGATGTCGTGGCAGCCCGTCGTGGCGGACCTACCCTCGGGATAGGGCAGTTGCTTGCCCGGGTACCCGCCGTCGGGGAACAGGTTGGGCGTCGCGACGACCGAGGCGGCGGACGGGTCGCGCAGCGGCACCTTGATGATCGAGATGAGGTCGTGGGGCGTCGCGCAGTCGGGGAACGCGTCGCTCGGGCCGTAGGAGGAGACGTAGATGTAGACGTTGCGCTTCCACCGGTCGGGGACCAGGGTGTGCGTGTGCGAGCCGCAGTTCGTCTCGACGGCCTTGATGTACTTCGGGTGCGCCTTGTCGGAGATGTCGAAGATGCGTACGCCCTCCCACGACTCCTTCACGGACGCGGGCTGCGAGGTGCTGTTGCACGAGTCGTCGTTACGTGAGGAGTCGACCGAGCCGAACAGCAGGTCACCATGGACGCTGACGTCCATCTGCCCGCCGGGGCAGACCACGGAGCTGACGAGCGAGGTGCGCTTCGGGTTGCGGATGTCGTAGATCGAGAAGCCGTAGTAGTTCCCGACGTACGCGTAGTCGCCCTGGAAGGCCATGTCCGTGTGGATGTCGGCCAGGGCCTCGGGTTTGGGCACGTTAGTGACGTGCTTGATGTTCGGGCTCATGACGATCTCGCCAGGAGCCGGTATGTCCGCAGCCTGGACAGGCAGAGTGGTGCCGGCCAGCGCGGCCAGGGCCGCGACCAGGATGAGGACCCTGCGGCGGGTGAACACTCGGGGACCTCCGATAAAGGGGGCATAAACCTCCGTTATGGTCGCTCTAATCACCGCTGTTGACCAGCGTCCAACGTGTCAAATTTTGTTCCGGTTCGCCCCCTTTCCTAACTTCGGTTCATGACTTAGAGTGCGCATTCTCCGCCACGTTCGTCAGGGAGGCTGGGTGCGCGCCGCGCTCATTGTCGTCATGGCCACGGTCGCCACCCTCACCGGCTGCAGCTCCAGCACGACGCCACAGGCGCCGCGAGCCGACTCGACCGCACCCGTGATCGCTCCCGGCCGGCCAGGCGAACAGGACAGGACGCTCTCACCGGCCGAGGCCGCCACCGCGGTGCCCTCCCCCACCGCGAACGCCGCCGACGTGACCTACGTCCAGGACATGATCGTCCACCACCGGCAGGCCCTGGACATGGCGCTGCTGGCCCCGAACAGGGCGCAGTCGGCCAAGGTGAAGGGCCTGGCCGACCGGATAAAGGCCGCCCAGGCACCCGAGATCCAGTACATGACGACCTGGTTGCGGGAGCAGGAACAGAAGGTGCCCGACCACCACGCGGCGCACGACGGCATGCCGGGAATGGCCACGCCGGAGAAGTTGGAGGCGCTGCGGGCGGCGACGGGCAAGGACTTCGACCGGATGTTCCTGCAGCTCATGATCGCCCACCACCAGGGGGCGATCACGATGTCGGAGAAGGTGCTGACCAGCGGCTCCCACATCAAGATCGAGGAACTGGCCGGCGACGTGAGCGTCACCCAGATGGCCGAGATCGGACGCATGCGGGAGATGCGGACCGCGCTGTGACCACGCCCCCCGGCAGCCGCCGCACGGGCGCAGGCCCGCCACCCCTCAGGAGCCGACGCGCCAGGAGTGCAGGTAGTCCTCCTGCTCGTCCGTGAGCTCGTCGATGCCGATGCCCGTGGCGGCCAGCCTGAGCCTGGCGACCTCGTGGTCGATCTCCGCGGGCACGTCATAGACGCCGGGCTCCAGCCGGGCCCGCTCCCCGGCCAGCCACGCCACGGCCAGAGCCTGCGCCGAGAACGACATGTCCATGACCGCGGCCGGGTGCCCCTCGGCGGCCGTGAGGTTGACCAGCCGGCCCTCGGCGAGCAGCAGCAGCCGCCGGCCGTCGGGCATGACGTACTCGTCGGTGTTCGGCCGCACGCCCCTGATCACCTCGACGGCCAGCTCGTCCAGCGCCCGCACGTCGATCTCCACGTCGAAGTGTCCCGCGTTGGCCAGGATCGCGCCGTCCCTCATCGCGGCCAGGTGCTCGGCCCTGATCACGTCGCGGTTGCCGGTCACGGTGATGAACAGGTCGCCGAGCAGCGCCGCCTGCGCCATCGGCCGCACCTCGTAGCCCTGCAGGGTCGCGTCGAGCGCCTTCACGGCGTCGATCTCGGTGACGATCACCCGGGCGCCGAAGCCCTTGGCCCGCTCGGCCACCCCGCGCCCGCAGAACCCGAACCCGGCCACCACCACCGTGCGACCCGCCAGCATGATGTTGGTGGCCCGCATGATCCCGTCGAGCGTCGACTGCCCGGTGCCGTAACGGTTGTCGAACATGCGCTTGGTACGCGTGTCGTTCACGGCCACGACCGGGAACCTCAACGCCTGCTCCGCCGTCATCTGTCGCAGCCTGATGATCCCCGTGGTCGTTTCCTCGCAACCGCCGCTGACGCCGTCGAGCAGGTCGGTGCGCTCGGTGTGCAGGATGTTCACCAGGTCGCAGCCGTCGTCCAGCACAAGATCCGGCCCAAGATCGAGCGCCTGGTGAATGTGCCGGTAGTAGGTCGGCCGGTCCACGCCGGCCCGCGCGTGCACCGCGATCCCGTACGCGCGCAACGCCTCGGCCACGTCGTCCCGCGTCGACAGCGGGTTGGAGGCGGCCAGCGCGATCTCGGCACCGCCCGCCTTCAGCGCGCCCATGAGCACGGCCGTCTCGGCGGTGACGTGCAGGCAGGCCGCGATCTTCAACCCGTCCAAGGGCCGTTCCAGGCCGAAGCGCTCACCGATCGCGGTCAACACCGGCATCGAACGCGCTGCCCACGAGATCTGCCGTTCACCGCTTTGCCAGACGTCCATGGCTCACCTGTAACCGAAGAAGACGGCCAAGAACGCGCTCGTAACGGCGAGAGTCCCGTGAGCCTTCACGACCGGCCATGACGGACGGAAGCGGCGTCGGCGAGTGCGGGTGACTTGGCCTGCCGTAAAAGATGGGGTTGAAGCGCCCCGAGGGGGAGTCCCCTCGGGGCGTCGGTGACACGGAGAAGAGCCGCTCCCAAGACAGCCGAGCAGCTTTCAAGAAGCTCCCGGACAGCCGAGCAGTTCCAGCGTCCGGCCCCGATCAGTACCGGTAGTGGTCCGGCTTGTACGGGCCCTCGACGTGCACGCCGATGTAGGCGGCCTGCTCCTTGGTCAGTTCGGTCAGCTTGACGCCGAGGGCGTCGAGGTGGAGCCGGGCGACCTTCTCGTCGAGGTGCTTGGGCAGCGTGTAGACGTCGGTCGGGTAGTCGGCGGTCTTGGTGAACAGCTCGATCTGGGCGATCACCTGGTTGGTGAACGAGTTGGACATGACGAAGCTCGGGTGGCCGGTCGCGCAGCCGAGGTTCATCAGGCGGCCTTCGGCGAGCACGAGGATCGTGTGGCCGTCGGCGAAGACCCACTCGTCGACCTGGGGCTTGATGGTGTTGCGCTTGATGCCGGGCAGCTTGGCGAGGCCGGCCATGTCGATCTCGTTGTCGAAGTGGCCGATGTTGGAGACGATCGCCTGGTGCTTCATCCGCGCCATGTGGTCGGCGGTGATGATGTTGAAGTTGCCGGTCGCGGTGACGAAGATGTCGGCGATGCCGACGACCTCGTCCAGCGTGGTCACCTGGTAGCCGTCCATGGCCGCCTGGAGCGCGCAGATGGGGTCGATCTCGGTGACGATCACGCGGGCGCCCTGGCCGCGCAGCGCGTCGGCGCAGCCCTTGCCGACGTCACCGTAGCCGCAGACCACGGCGACCTTGCCGCCGATGAGCACGTCGGTGGCACGGTTGAGGCCGTCGATGACGGAGTGGCGGCAGCCGTACTTGTTGTCGAACTTCGACTTGGTGACCGAGTCGTTGACGTTGATGGCCGGGAAGAGGAGCTGGCCGTTCTTGTGCATCTCGTAGAGGCGGTGCACGCCGGTCGTGGTCTCCTCGGTGACGCCCTTGATGTTCTCGGCGATCCTGGTCCACTTCTTGTCGGCGCCGACCGTGCGGGTGAGCACGTCGATGATGACGTGCCACTCCTCGGGGTCGTCGGCGGTGGCGGGAGGCACGGCGCCCGCCTTCTCGTATTCAGCGCCCTTGTGCACCAGCAGCGTGGCGTCGCCGCCGTCGTCGAGGATCATGTTGGGGGCGCTGCCGTCAGGCCACGTCAGCGCCTGCTCGGTGCACCACCAGTATTCCTCGAGGGTCTCGCCCTTCCAGGCGAACACCGGCACGCCCTTCGGGTCGTCGACGGTGCCGTCGGGGCCGACGACCGCGGCCGCGGCGGCGTGGTCCTGCGTGGAGAAGATGTTGCAGCTGACCCAGCGGACCTCGGCCCCGAGCGCCACCAGCGTCTCGATGAGGACGGCGGTCTGGATGGTCATGTGCAGGGAGCCCATGATCTTCGCGCCCGCCAGAGGTCGCGTGTCCGAGTATTCGCGGCGCACGGCCATGAGGCCGGGCATCTCGTGCTCGGCGAGCCGGATCTCCTTACGACCGAAGTCGGCAAGTGAAAGGTCTGCGACCTTGAAGTCCATCGGGTTTCCCCTCGCGTCACTGATGGGTTGTCGCCGACGAGTCTAGGCACCGTTCGTACGGCGACGCACGCCAAGAGGGGTGAAACTGACGTAAGAATGTAAGGATGCGCATCACGGAAGCCGCCAAGCGGCTCGGCATGTCCCCGCGAATGCTCCGCTACCGGGAGGCACTCGGTCTGCTGCCGCCTGTGCGGGAGCAGGGGGCGCACCGGCGGTTCGGCCCCGAGGAGCTGGCCGCCGTGGCGCAGGGCGTCGAGCTGGAGAAACGGTTCGACGTGTCGCCGGCCGAGCTGGCGTTCGCCCTGCGGGTGCTGAGCGAGCCCGCCGTGGCGGCGGCCGTACGCGACCTCGGGGTGCGGATCGGGCGCATCCAGGTGCCGCGCAGGGCCCTCGACTTCGAGAAGGAGAAGGCCCTGCGACTGCTGCGCCCCTCGGGCGGCGCTCAGCAGGCTGGTGTGCGGGACCGGCCCAGGCCGGGCAGGGCCTAGCAGGCGGGCGTATCCAGCCGGACGGCGCCCAGCAGGCGGGCGTACCCGGCCGGGCGGCGCTCAGGGCGCGGGCGTGCGGGATCGGTCGAGGTCGGGCTCCAGGTAGATGACCCGGGCGATCGGCACGGCCTCGCGGATGCGCTGCTCGGCCTCGTCGATGCCGCGCGCCACCTCACCGGCCGTCTCGTCGTGCGAGACCGCGATCTTGGCGCCCACGAGCAGTTCCTCCGGGCCGAGGTGCAGCGTGCGCATGTGGATGATGCGGTCGACCTCGGGCGCGCTCTCCAGCGCGCGGCGGACCTGCTCCTCCACCTCGGGCGAGGCGCCCTCTCCGACCAGCAGCGACTTGGTCTCCACGGCGAGCACGACCGAGATGACGGCGAGCAGGACGCCGATCATCAGCGTGCCGATGGCGTCCCAGACGGGGTTGCCCGTCACCACGGCCATCGTCACGCCGAAGAGCGCGAAGATCAGGCCGAGCAGCGCGCCCAGGTCCTCCAGCAGGATGACCGGCAACTCCGGCGACTTGGACCTGCGGATGAACGCGATCCACCCCTGCCTGCCGCGCACCAGGTTGGCCTCTCTGATGGCCGTGCGGAACGAGAAGATCTCAGCGATGATCGCGAAGATCAGCACGCCGAACGCCCAGGCGGGCGACGTGAGGGGCTCGGCGTGGCTCAGCTTGTGATAGCCCTCGTACAGCGAGAAGAGCGCGCCGATCGCGAACAGCACCACGGCCACCACGAACGCGTAGAAGTAGCGTTCGCGACCGTAGCCGAACGGGTGTTCCTTCGTGCTGGCGCGGGCCGCACGCTTGCCTCCGACCAGCAGCAGCACCTGGTTGCCCGAGTCGGCGACCGAGTGAATGCCCTCGGCCAGCATCGACGACGACCCGGTGAAGAACGCCGCTACGAACTTGGCCACGGCAATGGACAAGTTAGCGACCAATGCCGCCATGATCGCTTTGGTTCCGCCGCTCGCGCTCACCGGTCTTCTCCACTCATAAGATCATGTAATAAAGGCCTGGAAGGGGATCCTATTGCGAAATCCGGGCCTTCAGCTCACTGATCGCCGAGACGGAGCTCGGATCAATGGCATATCCCAGCGCCAGATAGGTGCTCGCGTAGTCGCCGAGCAGGATCAGCGAGGCCATGCGTTCCAGCGGGTGCGTGCCTTCCGCCGCCAGTTCGGTCACCGGAACGTCGCGCTCGCGCGCCAGTCGCAGCGAAGCCTCGCGCTGACGCGTCAGTTGGGGGTGTTCCTCGACGTCGCGCAGCACCACCAGCCTGAGCGCGTGGGCGGGGGCGTCGGCGAAGATGTCGCGCTCGGCCATCGGCCCGTCGAAGGTCGCCACCTGGCCGTGCCCCGCCTCGGGCAGCTCGCCGTAGATTGCGGGATATTTCGCGTTGGTGTTGAGCTGGCAGGCCAGCCGGTACGCCGCCACGGACGCCGCGGCCGACGAGCCCCAGACCACCGGAAGGCTCTCGGCCACATCCAGCGCGAGCGACTTGCCCGGGTTGACGAACGACTCGCTGGACGGCCGGCACCGGTGAGCCATGTCCTCCAGCGCCGTGGCCACCCGTTCGAACAGCTCCTGGTCGGCCGGCACGAGCCGCAGCGCGGCGGCCGCCACGATCAGCGGCACGGTCAGCAGCCACACGTTGGCCCTGGACTGCCCGCTCACCGGCACCGGCACGTAGACCGCCGACGCCTGGGTGGCGATCGCCTCCAGCGGTGAGCCCGGCGCGCCCACGCCCAGCAGCGTGCACCCGCGCCGCACGGCCTGGGTGGCGACGGCCAGGGTCTCCTCGGTGTCGCCCGAGCCTGAGACGGCGATGATCAGGTCGGTGGCGCCGACCCAGCCGGGGAGCTGGTAGGAGCGCAGGGTGATGATCGGCAGCGGCGCGCCGTTGCCGACGACCGCCGCCATGATGTCACCCGCGATGCCGGAGCCGCCCATGCCCGCGACCACGACGGCGCGCGGGCGCCCCATCCCGGCCAGGCGGTCGACACGGGCCTCGACGGCGCTGCGGTAGCCGGTGCGTACGTGAGCCGCGGCGGCGGCGACCGCGGGCAGCATGCCGCCGGGGTCGCCGTCGCTGAGATGCCGCTGGTCATCGAGCCGCTCCGGCTCCCAGGTCACGGTTTCCTGGCCTCGTCGACGAGCAGAACGGGGATGTCGTCCCGGACCGGGTAGATGAGGCCGCACCCGGTGCAGGTCAGCTCCTCGGCCTCGGTCTCGGCACGCAGGGGGGCCTTGCACGCCGGGCAGGCCAGGATCTCGAGCAGCCAGTCGTCGATCTTCACTTCGACACCTTTCCCACAATGGCGAGGACCTCGTCCCTGATCGCCGTCATCTCGGTCTCGTCGGCCGCCTCGGCGTTCAGCCGGAGCAGCGGCTCGGTGTTGGAGGCCCGCAGGTTGAACCACCAGCCGGATCCCGTCACGGTCAGCCCGTCGACCTCGTCGAACTCGCCCCGGCCCGCGAACGCCTCCCGCACCCGCCGCAGCGCCTCACCCTGGTCGGCGACCGCGCTGTTGACCTCGCCGGAGGCGTGGTAGCGCGAGTAGACCTCGACCAGCTCGGACAGCGCCCGGTCCTGCTCGCCCAGCGCGGCCAGCACGTGCATCGCGGCAAGCAGACCGGAGTCGGCGAACCAGAAGTCGCGGAAGTAGTAGTGGGCGGAGTGCTCGCCGCCGAACACCGCGCCCGTGCGGGCCATCTCGGCCTTGATGAACGAATGCCCCACCCGCGTCCGCACCGGGACCCCGCCGTGCTCCTGCACGATCTCGGGCACGCCGTGGGACGTGATCAGATTGTGAATGATCGTCGCGCCCGGCGCCTTGGCCAGCTCGCGCACCGCGACCAGCGCGGTCACGGCCGACGGCGAGACGGACGCCCCACGCTCGTCGATCACCCAGCACCGGTCGGCGTCGCCGTCGAAGGCCAGCCCGATGTCCGCGCCGCTGTCGACGACCGCGCGCTGCACGTCGAGAAGGTTCTGTGGCTCCAGCGGATTGGCCTCGTGGTTGGGGAAGTCGCCGTCCAGCTCGAAGTAGAGCGGCACCAGCTCGATCGGCAGCCCGTCGAACACGGAGGGAACGGTGTGCCCGCCCATGCCGTTGCCCGCGTCGACGACCACCTTGAGTGGCCGGATGCGGGTCAGGTCGACCAGGGTGCGCAGGTGGTGGGCGTAGCCGGGCAGCAGATCCTTCTCGATCAGCGACCCCACCGGCGTGGCGGTCACGCCGACCAGCTCGGCCGCGCGGTCGCGTATCTGGCTCAGGCCCGTGTCGCCGCCGATGGGCACCGCGCCGGCCCGGCACATCTTCATGCCGTTGTAGCGGGCGGGATTGTGGCTGGCGGTGAACATCACGCCCGGCAGCCCGAGGCTGCCGCTCGCGTAGTAGAGCAGGTCGGTGGAGCCGAGTCCGGCGTGCACGACGTCGGCCCGGCGCGAACGCGCCCCGCGGACGAAGGCCTCGGCCAGTGGCACGGACGACTCGCGCATGTCGTGGGCCACCACGACCGACCCGGCGCCCGTCACCTCGACGAAGGCCGCCCCGACGGCCTCGGCGATCGGCTCGTCGAACTCGTCGGGAACCAACCCGCGAACGTCGTACGCCTTGAAGATCTTGGCGAGATCGCCCACTCTCCAGCTCCGCCCTTGGTCGTTTCCTCCGTTGAAACGAGCCTACCGGTCGCGGTGCTGCTGGGCCGACCTGAGAACGCGCAGGTGCCCGCGCCTGCCGACCTCGACGCCCTGGCCGACCGGCTCACCCCCGCCCGACGGCGAGGGCCGCGCCGCCTCCCTGACCGCGTTGGCCAGCGCCTCGAGATCGTCGGAGCTGGGCGAGGCGCCGTCCGTCGGCAGCCGCACCACCTCCCAGCCGCGGGGAGCGGTCAGCCGCTCGGCGTGTTCGGCGCACAGGTCATAACAGTGTGGCTCCGCGTACGTCGCCAGGGGGCCGAGAACAGCGGTCGAGTCGGCGTATACGTACGTGAGCGTGAAGACGGCAGGCTGGCTGCAGGCGGTGCGGGAACAGCGGCGGACGGGGCTCACGGAGGGACCGTATCTGGTAAGAGTGCGAGGCGCCACTATCTGAGCACTCTTAACGAGCGTGTCGCCACAATTCGGACACCTGTCGCAGCCTTTCCACCGATTTCCCCGCCAGGGACCGGGTCGAGCCCGAAGGTTTCCCGCGTTCCCGGGCGAAACCATCCGTCGTGGACAGGTGACGCCGTTCCCCGGCACCGCCCACAGGCCCCCCTACACTGGTTTGCGTGACTCACAGGCGCGGTCCCAGGCGGCGCGATCGCCACGGTCGCGGTCTTCGCGGCCCGCTCGCCCCCTCCCACGTCCCCATGGCCAAGTCCCGCAGCGAGCGCTTCGACGACCTCGTGCTCGACGCGGTCGACCGGCTCAGGCCCCGGTGGGAGCGCCAGTTGTCGGCGGTGGAGTTCGCGGTCGAGGAGGTGCCGCCGCTCAGCGAGCTGGGCGACGGGCCGCAGCTGAGCTCCGACCCGATCCCGTTCGGCCGCGCCGACGTCGCCGCCGGCCCCAACCCCGCCTCGATCGTGGTCTACCGGCGTCCCCTGGAGGCGCGGGCCCGCGACCGCGACACGCTGGGGGCCATGGTGCACGACACGGTCGTGGAGCAGGTGGCCACGCTGCTCGGCCTGGCCCCTGAGACGGTCGACCCGGGCTACGACGACCGCGGCTGAACTGCCGGCTCAGGGCACGACCACGCGGGCGGTGTCGGTGAGGGGCGGCAGGAGGGTCCACATGCGGGCGGGCGACAGCGGCTGGGCCGTGAGCAGCAGGCCGCTCTTCAGGCGTTCCTCCACCACCCGTGCTCCATAGACCTCCCCCGACACGGGCGTGACCACCACGGCGAAGTTCCCCTTCGCCTTGAGCTTGACGTTTTTCGTACGCCCGGCAGGCACCTCCACGTCGAACGCGTCGCCGTCCGGCACCTCCCGCACCCGCACCTTGCCGGGCCCTCCGAGCGCCGTGAGGACCAGGCGGGAGCCCGCGCGGTTGCCGGCCACCGCGCTGCCCAGGTCGAGTGAGGGCGTCCCGGCGGTGAAGGCGACGTCGGAGCTGCTGCCGGTGCCCGTGGCGACGAGGCCGGCCACGATCGGAACGGGCGAGGTGAGGACGAGGGCGGCCGAGGAGCCTCCGACGCCCGTGGTGACGTCGAGGGCGGCCACGCTGCCCGCCGGCACGTCCAGGGTCTCGCGGCCCTTCATCACGTACTCGGCGTCCTCGCTCACCGCCTTGAGCCGTACGGCGGCGTCGCTCTCGCCGGGCGCGGCGACCAGCAGTTGCCTGCGCCCGCCCCCTCCGGGGATGCCGGGGACGACCACGCGCGTCGAGGGCGGGGCGGCGGCGGGGAGCCAGTCCACGCCGCCCGTGTCGAGAGTCGTCCTGGCCGCGACGGCCACGCGGCCGAAGACGGTCGTGACGCTCACGGCCATGATGTCGGCCGAGGGGGCGAGCGTCTTGAGGTCGATCTCCTTGTGCTCGCCCGGCGCGATCTCCAGCCCGATCCCCTTGTCCCCGGAGACGACCCCTTCCGCCGCGTGGACCTGGATGTCGGTCAGCGCGGGCGCCTTGTCGGCGTTGGCGAGGTGGAGACGCACGTCGGCGTCCGCGGGGCCGGGGCCGACCAGCCAGGTCTCCGGGCTCGGCTCGGTGCAGCGCACCCCGGCCAGCCCACGCCCGGCGCCCTTGGTGGTGCGGGTGACGTAGCCGGCCTCCAGCGCGCCGGGGCCCTTGGTGACGTACGGGCCGGCGTCCATCTTCTCGCGGTTGAGCGTGTCGGGCAGGTAGACGTCGACCTGCTCGCCCTTCGTGCCGGGGCAGACGGCGGTGACCGACTCGACGGCCACCTTCCGTGGGCCCGCGGGCGGGGGCGGCAGGGGCGCCGGCCTGGTGACGTACGCGGCCCCGTACATCGCCGTCAGGGCGACGACGACCAGCGCCAGCAGGCCGAACCTGTTCTCCACGAACGCCTTCATCACGCACCCGCCAGTGCCACGGACGACGACTCGACGCCCTCGGACGGACGCCGCCCCGGCGCGGCCATGAGCGCCGCCACCAGCACCAGCGCCCCCTGCGCCCACAACCACGGCGTGTGGAGGGCGCTCCCGGGCTGGGCCGGCACGCGCCTGACCGGCTCGGTCAGACGCCACAGCCCACCCGCGTCCGACAGGCTCATGCGCTGCAGCGACGGCTGGGAGTCGAGCCTCTTCGCCAGTTCGGCCGAGACGGGGGGCGCCACCGCGACCATGGCGATGCCGTGCTGGGCGAGCGTGGCCGCGTCGCCGCCGCGCCCGCCGGCCAGGCCCTGGGCCGCCGTCCTCACCCGGGTGCGGGCATCGGAGTCGACGGGCAGTTCCGCCTCGCCGATCAGCGGGGTACGGGCGCGCAGCACGGTGAAGGCGGAGCCCTCGATCACGAGCGTGCGTTCGCCGTTCTTCGAGTAGGACGCCGCCAGCGCGGGCAGCACGTCGGGCGCGTCGCCCACGAGCGGCCCTCGTACGCCGTTCACCACCCAGAAGCCCGCGGCCAGCAGCGGCGTGCTGAACGCGACCGCCACCACGGCCGTCGCGCCGAGCTTGCGCAGCCCGCCTCCCGCGCGCAGCTCGGCCAGGCGGTGGGCGGTCAGTCCCACGAGGACCAGCAGCCCGGTGCCCGCGAACGCCAGCGGCACCCCCGGCCACGCCCGCGCCCCTTCGACGGTGACGCGGCTGACCAGGATCGCGGCCAGCATCCCGTACAGCGCGATGCCCCACCCGATCGCGACGATCATGCGCTGGCGGCGCATGAGGAGCGCGGAGAGCGCGGTCGTGACCAGGCCGGCCGTCACCCAGAACGGCGGCAGTCCGGGCCCGCCGGGGCTGAGCGCGAGCAGCGACTCGGGGGCGAGCACGGGATCGGCCAGGGCCGGATCGTGCAGCCCGGCCTCCAGGAGGATCCTGCCCGGGTCGGTGACCAGGGAGGCCAGCCACGGGAGCAGCAGCGCCAGCGGCACGGCGAGGGCGATGGCCATGGAGGTCACGACCCCGCGCCGCACGCCGCCGAAGGCGACCGCCGCGAGCACGCCGAGCACGGCGAAGAGCGGGTAGACCAGCGGGACGAACGCCGTGCCCACGGCGAGCAGCAGCCCGAGCCCCCAGGCTGCGCGGCGGGCGCGGCGGCGCTCGCCGGACAACAGCACCGTGCCGAAGGACGCGTAGAGGGGCAGGAGCACGAACACCACGGCCGTGCCCAGCCGCCCGGCCGCGATGGCGCCGGTCGCGACGGGCAGCAGCGCGTACGTCCCGGCTGCCCACGCCCGTGCGGGCACCGCCGGGATGATGTGCCGGGTGGCGAGGTACGCCGAGGCGCCGGCCAGCGGCACCGAGCCGAGCAGCAGCACGGAGACGGCCAGCCACGTCTTGCCGAGCGCGAGTGTGGACAGGGCGGCGAGCACGGCGACGTACGGGGGTGCCCAGGCGTTTGAGCCGAGGCCGACGTCGTGGAAGCTCTCGGTGTAGAACGCCCACAGGTCTCCCGCGCCTCCCGTGACGGGCACCAGGGCGCCGCCGCCGAGCCGTTCGCCGCCGAGCCGTTCGCCGCCGAGCAGGGAACGCTCGGCGGCCAGCGAGACGGCGGTCAGCGCGAGCAGGAGGACGACGCCCGGACGGCTGAGGAAACGTTTGACGGCGCCGGTGTCCGGCGGCGGGAGCTCGTCCTCCTCCTCAGCGGTGGAGTGGTGGTGGCGGCCGGCGGAGTCGACGGGGGCCTGGCCGGCGAGGAAACTCTGGACCATGTCGGTGAGCCGCCGCCAGGCCGCTCCGCGAGGGGTCATCAACCGCTTGATGCGGATATATGCCTTTTTTCGGCTCTGGCGGTTGCCTGGAGGGCGGCGGGCCCGGCGGGCCCTGAGCAGCCGGAACGGGTGCACCAGGATCGACCCCATGGCCACCATCTCGTCCAGCGCGTTCGCGGGCTGCTTGCTCACGATGAACAGCAGCGTGCGGAAGGCCGAGCCGACCACGTTCCGCAGCAGCGCCCAGAGCATCGCGCCGAACGGCAGGTTGGCCATCACCACGAAGATCGCGTTACGCCTGTCGAGCCTGCGTGGATGGTCCCCGCTGACCGTGATGCGCCGCCGCCTGCGCGCCGCCGCCTCGGCGTGCCAGGCCACGGCCGAGGTGACGTTCAGCACCTGGTGCCCGGCGTTGCGCACCCGCCAGCACAGGTCGAGATCGTCACGGAACAGCGGGAAGAACGGGTCCAGCCCGCCCACCTGCTCCCACACGTCCCGGCGGATCAGCATGCCCGCCGTGGACACCGAGAGCACGTCGTGCGTACCGTCGTGCTGCCCCTGGTCGAACTCGCGAGGTTCGAGCCCGGTGTCCCTGCGCCCGGTGCGGCCCACGGTCACGCCCACTTCGAGCAGCCGCCTGCGGTCGAGCCAGTCGCGCAGCTTCGGGCCGAGCACCGCCGCCTTGGGGTGGTGCTGCGCGGCCACCAGCAGCGCCTCCAGCGCCCGCCGGTCGGGAGCGCAGTCGTCGTGCAGCAGCCAGATCCACTCGTCGGGCCCCGCGGACGGCGACCTCTCCAGCGCCGCCGCCACGGACTCGCCGAAACCGGTGGAACGAGGCAGGGAGATCAGGTTGCCGCGGCCGAGCGTCTGGACGAGCAGATCGGCGGAGCCGTCCCTGCTGCCGTTGTCGACGCCCGCCACGCGGTCAGGTCTGCGGCTCTGCCCGGCCAGAGCCTGCAGCGTCTCCCCGAGCCAGCGCCCGCCGTCGTGAGCGACGACGATCGCGGTGACGTAGGGACGTGCCATGGGCGGGTGACTCCTGGGGGTTGATCACGCGCGCCCACCCTACAGGCGAACCCCTGCAAGAGATGCGAAAAAGGGCCACACGGCAGCCCGCGTGACCCCCTCGCCCATATCTCTCAAACGGCCTGGCGTTTGATCCGTCTGCGTTCCCGCTCGGACAGCCCACCCCAGATGCCGAACCGCTCATCGTGCTCGAGTGCATATTCCAGACACTCGGCACGGACCTCGCACGATCGGCAGACCTTCTTGGCCTCTCGGGTGGAGCCGCCCTTCTCCGGGAAGAACGCCTCCGGATCAGTCTGCGCGCACAAGGCGCGCTCCTGCCATCCGAGTTCTTCAGCGTCAAGCTGATCCTGTGCGATGACCGGATCGGTCACTGCACACCTCCCTGCCGCCCGCCCGCAATGGAGCCCCCCATGGACGCCTTCCTTATTACCCACCCACTGGAAGGCGTAACAACATGGTTGTAATTACACGCGCGTGCCGTGCGTGACGTCAAGCGGCATGCAGGTATCCGGGGAAAGACCAGATCTCGCCCCGGTGTGCTTGGCATGTGATGTTCGCACCCGGCCGACACCCATATGCGCGCGGCGTCAGCCAGGCTTGTTCAACGCTGTCAGCGGTCCGAACCGTACCAGGGCGGGATAGACGACCGCCCGTGGCCCACCTTCTCTCTAGCCGTTCATTGCCGGTCCGTTACCTGCGTGGCTCATTGGGGGTGTATATGGCAGTCGGGTCGATCGGGTCGTCCCCGGGACGGCGCTGGTCGCCACCGAAGGAGTCCGGTCCGAACGACGACGGGTCGAGCCGCATCGTCGCGTCCCCCGACGGCACCTGGTGGCCGGGCTGGTACTGACCCTGCTGCGGCTCGTACCCGCCGCTCTGCTGCTGGGGCTGCTGCGGATGACCGAACGGGTCGTCGTACGCCCTGGGCGGCTGCCCCGCGTAGTCGGGCACGCGCAGCTCGGACTGGGTGCCCGGCGAGGAGTGCTGGTAGGTCTCCGCCTGCTGATAGGCGTCCATGAGCTGCTGGGAGCGAGGGTCGACGGGCGGCTCGGGCTCCTGGTACGCCTGCGGGGTGGCGTACTCCTGGCCCGAGAAGCCCGTGAACGGCTGACCGGCCTGCTGATCGGCCTGCTGCGGGGCGAAAGCACTCTGGCCGAAGTACTGCTGCTGGCCGTCCGGCGGGGGGTACGGGACGTTCGGGCCGGTCTCGGCCGTGGGATAGGCCTGCTCGGCGGGCGCGAAGGCGCTGGGGGCCTCCGACGGCGCGTACGGGTTCTGCTGGTCCGCCGACGGCGCGTAGGGGTTGCCTTGGTCCGCGGGCGGGGCGTACGGGTTCGGCTGGTCGGCGGGCGGGGGGTACGGGTTCGGGCTGGGC
>NZ_JAAAHR010000310.1:0-4609 GCF_009908215.1 Nonomuraea sp. K271
ACCTCCACCCGAGCACGTCCGGCCACCAGGCGATGGCCGCCACCGTCGAGGCGGGTGCATCGATCAGGGGCGGGGCCACCTGACCTGTTCATGGCGAGGCGTTTCCGAACGGCGGGTTGGCTGCATGTCCGGGGTGACCGGAGCCAAGCTTGTAAGGGCGACGGCGCGTCGGAGGTTCGGAGGTGGACCGCCGTCCAGGGCGGTCAACGTCAGAGGTTCGGGAGGTGGATCGCCGGCGCCGGGCGGTGGATGCCCCGGGGGCGGTAGCCGAGGGCGCCTGACAGGCTCAGGTAGTCGGCGAGCAGCCAGACGATGGCCAGCCACATCTCCGTGCCCTGTAGGCCGGGTACGCGGGCCGCGCCGCTGCCGCCGGTGAGGGCGAAGCTGAGGCCCGCGCCGTCCTGCCAGCCGCCCAGCGCGCGGCGCAGGTGCCGCCGCGCCCACTCCTCGCCCTCCTCGCGCCGGTGCGCCGTCTGCCTGCCCGCCAGCCACAACGGGTGGATGACGTCGAGCACGTTGCAGGCGTTGCCGGTGTCCCCGTGGAAGTAGCGGGGGTCGCCGGCGTGGGCGAGCACGGTGTCGACGGCACGTTCCGGGTACGGCAGCGGCATCCCGAACTGCGCGTACGTCCCCCTCGTCAGCCGGTAGAAGCCGTTGACCACCATCAGCAGGCCGGAGCCGGGATCCGGCTCCCCCCACATGCCGTGGCCAGGCCGGCAGCGGGTGAGCAGCCAGCCGTACAGGGTCTCGAGGTCGCCGCGCAGGCCGAAACCGGCGAGGTTGCGGTAGAGGCCGGTGCCGATGGCGTCCACGACCGAACCCGACGTCCACGCCTCGCGGTCCCAGTCGAGGGCGTCGAGTGCGGCGGCCAGGTCCTTGCCGGTGAGGTCGTGGACGGCGTGGACGGGGTGCCGGAAGCCGGTGCCGAGCAGGTCGAGCGCGTAACCGGCGCAGAGCACGTGGTACGCCGTGACGCCCTCCAGCTCCGGCCCGCTCCCCGCCTCCGGCCGTTCCGGCGAGCCCGGGGCGCCGATCTCCGGAATCAGGCCCGTGGCGGGGTCCTGGCGGTCGCGCAGGAAGGCGACGATCTCCTCGCGCGCCGGCACCGGAGGCGGGCCGCCGAGGAGCAGGTCGGCGATCTCCACGGCGTCGCACCAGGCCCGTACGGTGGGCGGGGCGTCCGGGCGGTCGACGTACCGCTCGCCAGTCCAGCAGCGGGCGAGCACCGCCTCGGCCTGGTCGCGGGCGCGGCCGGCGAAGGCGGCGAGCAGCCCTTCCAGGTCGTTCGCCGGACGCGACCGGGTGCGGCGGTCGCGGATGGGGCGGGCCGGGTTGCCGGCGACCATGGCCCAGGCGGGCACGTCCTTGGTGACGACCGCGCCCGCCCCGACGACGGCGTGGTCGCCGATGGTGACGCCGTCCAGCACGACGACGTTGGAGCCGATCCACACGTCGTCGCCGACGGTGATGCCCTTCGAGCTGATCGGCTGGCGGAAGACGGGCCGGTCGGGCTCGACGCCGTGGTTGAAGCCGAGCAGGGACGTGTGCGCCCCCACGCGTACGGCGTCGCCGAGCACGACGCGCCCCCGCGCCACGGCGTACGGGTTGAGCGTGCAGTCGTCGCCCATGACGAGGGTGTCGGTGACGTAGGCGTGGGCGGCGATGTAGCTGTGGTCGCCCATGCGCAGACGGTCGGCGTGGACGGCGGCCAGCGGCGAGACGAAGACCTTCTCCGCGGCCTCGACGGCGATCCTGGCGCGCAGCCCGGTCAGGTGGCTCTCCTGGGCGCGGCGGTCCTCGTCGGTCGCGTGGTCCCAGTACAGCCACGGGCAGAAGTCGAACTTCGACGTCATCGGTTGCTCCTTGGAAGACATCACGTGCTCAGCGTCATCGACCAGGTGTAGCGGCGGACCGGCAGCCGGTACCGCTCGGGCAGCGCGGGACCGCAGGAGGCGCTGCCGAGGCCCTGCTGGCCGTGGTCCAGGTTGAGCCAGACGCGCCCCGAGTCGGCCAGGTCGTGCGGGCGGAGCGCGGCGGCCAGCGCCTGGCTGGTCCACCGGCGGGCGGTGAAGTCGAAGTGCGGCTCACCGTCCGCGCGCACCGTCGGCAGGCCGTCGCCCGACAGTTCGAGCCAGCGGGTCCCGACGTGGTTGCCGTTCTCCTGCGGGAAGACGTACGGGGTCTGCAGGTCGTCGATCGTACGGGCGAAGCGGCCGACGCGGGCGGCGGCCAGGCTGTCGGCGTACGACTCGCCGGGGCCCCGCCCGAACCACGCGACGTCGGTGTAGCCGCCGGGGAGCGCGAACCTGGCGCCCATGCGCGGCGGGGTGACGCTGAGGCCGCCGTAGGCGGTGTCGTGCCAGTCGCCGACGGGGTCGGCCTCGATCGTCAGGTGGAGCGCGCCGTCCTGCCATCGCCAGGTGTACGTGGTGCGGAAGCCCAGGATGCGGGTGGCCGGGCCGCTGCGGCCGCGTACGACGAGGGTGTGGTCGTCGGGGCGTTCGACGCTCGCGGTGCGGTGCAGGAAACGGTCGAGGCCGACGGTCTCCCAGTCGGCGGCGAGCGTGTTCCTGGGGCCCTGGCCGCGGTCGTTCTCGGTGGGGGCCCGCCACACGTCCAGCACCGGCCCGTCGAGCTCGGCGTCCCCCAGCCTGATCAGCCGCCCGGTCCTGGCGTCGAACGCCGCCCCGCCCAGGGCCACCTCCCCTGCCACGGGGGGAGGAACGCTCGCGGATCGGGCGGGTCGCGGGCGGCGGTGGGAGCCGGTGCCGAGGCGGGTCTGGGCCCAGGCGACGACGTGGCCTGCGGGCGCCCAGCGGGCGGGGGCGGCGAGCGAGGCCTCGACGGTGAGCCAGGTCTCGCCCTCCGCCGCGATCCCGACGGCGGGAAGGGGGACGCGCACCGTCTCGCGGGCCGGGCAGTGCGGCACGGGAAGCGCCCCGCCGTCGCGCGGCTCTCCGTCCACCTCCACCGACCAGCGGAAGTCCAGGTGAGCGAGGTCGATCAGGTCGTACTTGCCGGTGACGGCCACCTCGCCCGCGCCCGGGTCCACCGCGATCCCCACGGGCGCGATGGCCGCGCGCAGCTCGGCCAGGCCGGGCGAGGGCGTGCGGTCGGGGAACAGCAGCCCGTCCAGGCAGAACCGCCCGCCGTCGGGGGTGGCGCCGATGTCTCCGCCGTGCCGGTAGTACGTGCGACCGTGCTCGTCGGTCCCGCTCAGCCCGTGGTCGATCCACTCCCACACGAACGCGCCGCAGAACCGCTCGTACGACTCCAGGATCGCCTGGTAACCGGCCAGCGAGCCCGGCCCGTTCCCCATGGCGTGGGCGTATTCGCACAGCAGGAAAGGAAGCCCGCGCCGCCGCACGTCGTCGGGCGAGTCCACGGCCACCCCGTCCGGTGTCTCCTCCTTGCGCTGTCCGATCCGCTCCAGGTCGTCCAGCGACGGGTACATCGCGCTGTGGAAGTCGGAGTGGCGGTAGCCGGGGTCACGCTCGTAGTGCAGCGGCCGGGTGGGGTCACGCTCGCGGATCCAGCGTTCGATGTCGCCGAACGCCGCCCCGCTGCCGCTCTCGTTGCCGAGCGACCAGATGACGACGCTGGGGTGGTTCTTGTCGCGCTCGACCATCCGCCGGGCGCGGTCGAGCAGGGCGTCGCGCCACATCGGCTCGGCGGGAGGGTTGCCCTCCCAGCCGGCGTAGACGAAGCCGTGGGTCTCGATGTCGCACTCGTCGACGACCCACAGGCCGTACTCGTCGCACAACCGCAGGAACTCGGGGTGCGGCGGGTAGTGGGCGGTGCGGACGGCGTTGACGTTGTGGCGCTTCATCAGCTCGATGTCGCGGATCATGGTGGCGCGGTCGAGTGAGCGGCCGCGCACGGGGTCGTGCTCGTGCCGGTTGACGCCGCGGAAGAGCACCGGCCTGCCGTTGACGAGTAGCCGGCCGCCGGTGATCTCGACCGTCCTGAAGCCGACGGGCAGGTCGATCGTCTCGCCGGCGGCGCGCAAGGTGCCGCGGTAGAGGCGGGGGCTCTCGGCGCTCCACGGCTCGACGTGGGCGATCGTGATTTCCTCTCCCGTGGGTACGGCGACGCCGAGCTCGGGGATCTCGACCACGCCCGGGGCGTCGGCGTCGACGAGGAGCGTGCCGGAGCCGGTGGCGGCGTCGTAGGAGGCGAGGACGGTGAGGTCGTCGATGCCTCCTTCGGGCCTGGCCAGCAGTTCGACGTCGCGGAAGATGCCGGGCAGCCACCACATGTCCTGGTCCTCCAGGTAGCTGCCGGACGACCAGCGCTGCACGCGTACGGCGAGCACGTTGACGCCGGCCCGCACGAGCCCCGTGACGTCGAACTCGAACGGCAGCCGGCTGCCTTTGGAGTGGCCGAGCAGGTCGCCGTTGAGCCAGACCGTGCCGCAGGAGTCGACGCCCTGGAAGCGCAGCACGGTCCGGCCCGCGGGCCAGTCCCGGGGCAGGTCGAAGCGGAGCCGGTAGTCGCCGGTCGGGTTGTCGTCGGGCAGGTGGGGCGGGTCGATGGGGAACGGGTAGGCGGTGTTGGTGTAGAGGGGCACGTCGTCCCCTTCCAGCACGCAGTGCGACGGCAGTCGGGT
>NZ_JAAAHR010000311.1:0-4582 GCF_009908215.1 Nonomuraea sp. K271
GATCTCTTCGAAGATCTCTTCGAGACCCGACTGGGTCGGGACGTCCCTGCGCCCGGCCTGGCGAGCCGCCTCTACCCGGGCCTTCCACTTCTCGTTGCCGAGCAGCCAATCGAACGACTCGGTCTGCGGAGCGAGAAGGTCAGGAACTTCGAGAGGCTCCTGGATGCGCGAAAATGACACGCGACGAGGACCAGCGGGTACGGCGGAGGCGTTGCGCGAGGCTGCCAACAGATGTCCTTCCGGTGGACACGGATGGAATCGAACTGCGCGCACGCCAAACGCCCGGCGTGGGCCGGGCCGTCAGGAGGCAGCGCGAGGAAGCAGCATAACGCAAAAGGGAAACGAATGTCCATACTTAATATAAGTGTCAACCTCGCTGCCACATTCAGGATGTCACAGCCGCATCCGGCTCGTCAACTCGCCCGCCCACGGCGCCGGCGTATCGGCGGGCCAGGCGCGCGAAGGCGTCCTTGAGCTCGCCGGGAGCGACGGCCTCGATGTCGGCGTCGTACCTGCCGATGGCGGCGGCCAGGCCGATCCACGACCACGAGCCCAGGACGAGCCGACAGCGGTCCGGCCCCAGCTCTTCGACGACACCGTCGCGGGTGAAGCGGGACACCTCGGCGGCGGGCGCCCTGAGGATCACGTCGCCGCGGCAGGGCCAGCCGCCCGAGCCGTACGAACCCGAGAACCGGGCGGCCACGAAGGCGGCCACCTCGCCTCCGGGCAGCTCGCGCGGGGCGAAGCGCGGCCCCGCTGGGGTGCGCGGGGCGATCCGGTCGGCGCGGAACGTACGCCAGTCCTCGCGGTCGAGGTCCCACGCGACGAGGTACCAGCGCCCGCCCCACGTGACGAGGTGATGGGGCTCCACCCGGCGCGGCGGCTCCGGCATCGCGTCCCCCTGCGCCTCCGGCGCGGAGGCCGGAGCGTAGTCGAAGCGCAGCACCTCGCGGCCGTGGATGGCGGCGCCGAGGGCCATGAGCACGCCACCGCCGGTCCGCGTGCCCGGCCGGGCCGCCGGCCGCTCGACGGGCGTGACCTGGAAGGTGTCGATCCGGCGGCGCAGCCGTGCGGGCATCACCTGCCGGACGGTGCTCAGCGCACGCGCCGCGGCCTCCTCGATGCCGGCGCCAGTGGTGGCGGCCGCGGTCTGCAGCGCTATGGCCAGCGCGACGGCCTGCTCGTCGTCGAACAGCAGCGGAGGCAGCTCCGAGCCCGCGTCGAGGCGGTAGCCGCCGTCCGGTCCCTTGAAGGCGACGATGGGGTAGCCGAGCTCGCGCAGGCGGTCGACGTCCCGGCGCACGGTGCGCGGGCTGACGTCGAGCCGCTCGGCCAGCAGCGCCCCCGGCCAGTCCCGGCGGGCCTGGAGCAACGAGAGCAGCGACAGCAGTCGCGCCGAGGTCTTCTGCATGGCTCCCATGGTGCCCCGAGTAGAGGCCACATCCTGACCGCTTCCCGTGCCACGGTGGGGTCTCGCGCCGGACGACGGCGCTCGACAACGACGATTCTCAGGTCAGGAGTCAGGAAATGACCGTCAAGTCCGCGGCCCATCTCAACTTCCGGGGCGACGCCCGCGCGGCGCTCGAGTTCTACCGGTCCGTGTTCGGTGGCGGCCTCGCCGTCGTCACGTACAGGGACGCCGGGAACGTGCAGGACGCCGCCGACGCGGACCGGGTGATGTGGGGCCAGGTGCTCGCCGATGACGGCTTCCACGTGATGGCGTACGACGTGCCCTCGCACCTGCCGTACGACCAGGGCGAGAACTCCTTCTTCCTCTCCCTCCGCGGTGAGACCACGCAGGAGATCACCGCGTACTGGGAGAGGCTCTCGGAAGGAGCCGACGTCGTGCGGCCGCTGGAGCCCGCGCAGTGGTCCGCGCTCTACGGGATGCTCAAGGACCGTTTCGGCGTCGTCTGGGTCGTGGACGTCGCCGCCGACGGAACCTGGTGATCGCCGACCGCGCGCCGGGGAGCGTTCCGAATGTTTCGGAATATCAGTGAAAGTTTCATCCACCGGGTTCGGGAAGATCGGCAGGGCGTACTAACTGACCAGGTGTGATGCCCGAAAGGAAGGCCGCGGGCCGGGCGGAGGCGCGGGTTCGGCCGGGCGTCGTTGACAGCCCGCCGGGCGCGGACGAACACTGTCGCTGCCTGCCCCCAAGCGAGCCCTCACGAGGAGGAAGCACGCATGAACGACGCCCCCCACCGCCGCCGACGCGGCCGCGTCAGGTTGTTCGCCGCCCGTGCCGGAGCCGTGGTGCTGGCACTGGCCACCGCGCTGTTGCCGTCGGCCGCCAACGCGGCCATCACGTCGAACCAGACCGGCACCAACAACGGCTACTTCTACTCGTTCTGGACCGACGCCCCCGGGACGGTCTCCATGGAGCTGGGCTCCGGCGGCAACTACAGCACCTCATGGAGGAACACCGGGAACTTCGTCGCCGGCAAGGGCTGGAGTACCGGCGGACGCAGGACCGTGAGCTACTCGGGCAGCTTCAACCCGTCCGGCAACGCCTACCTGACGCTCTACGGGTGGACCAGGAACCCGCTCATCGAGTACTACATCGTCGACAACTGGGGCACCTACCGGCCGACTGGCGAGTACAGGGGCACGGTCACCAGCGACGGCGGCACGTACGACATCTACAAGACGACGCGGTACGACGCCCCCTCCATCGAGGGCACCAGGACGTTCGACCAGTACTGGAGCGTCCGGCAGTCGAAGAGGACCGGCGGGAGCATCACCTCGGGCAACCATTTCGACGCGTGGGCCCGCCAGGGCATGAACCTCGGCAACCACGACTACATGATCCTCGCGACCGAGGGTTACCAGAGCAGCGGAAACTCCAACATCACGATCGGCTCCGGCGGAGGCAACCCCGACCCCGGCAACCCGGGTAACCCTGGCGGTTGCACCGCGACGCTGTCGGCGGGCCAGCAGTGGAGCGATCGCTACAACCTGTCCGTCAACGTCAGCGGTTCCAGCAACTGGACCGTGACGATGAACGTTCCGTCCCCGGCGAAGATCATCGCCACCTGGAACATCAGCGCCACCTACCCCAGTTCCCAGGTCCTGAGCGCCAGGCCCAACGGCAACGGCAACAACTGGGGTGTGACGATCCAGCACAACGGCAACCAGACCTGGCCGTCGGTCTCCTGCAGCGCGGGCTGATCCACCGTGGGCCGTGGCGCGGCGCCGCCGCGCCACGGCCCCGCGTCAGCCTGTGGCGCGGCGCGGTTCGTCCTGGAGGATGGGCGCCGCCTCGGTGACGGTGTGGATGCCGACGAGTCGAGGTAGGCCTCGAACAGGTCGGGGTACAGCTCCGGCAGGCCGTCCCGGAAAGTGTGCGAGTAGCCGCGCTTGCGGGTGAAGGGGTAGGTGCTGATCGTGGCCCAGTCACCGTCGTCCACGACGGCGTAGGCGTCGAGCGTGCACGCCGGGCCCGTCCGGGTCGTACACCGGGGCACGAGCGAGGCGATGGCGAACGCGACGAAGCGGCCTTCGTTCGGCCACCCGGCAGATGGCCTTGGGGCCTCCACCAGCGTGGCGAGGAAGGCGGCGTGGCTGGCCTGCGGCCGATCGCGTTCCGCGCCCAGTCCCCGCTCTGCTAGTTTGGCCGTATGACCAACTTGGCCGACCGACCAAATTCGGTGCGCGGGGATCGCCGCCGCGAGCAACTGGTGGCGGCCGGCATCGCCCTGCTGCGGGACGACGGCTGGCAGGGGGTCACCACCCGTGCCGTGGCCCAGCGGGCCGGCACCAACCCCGGCCTGATCCACTATCACTTCGGCGGGCTGGCCGGGCTGCACACCGCGATCTTCCGTCAGGCCACCGAGCTCATCCTCGGCCCGCTGGTCACCGAGCTCACGCAGGCCGCGGACGAGCGCGCGGCCCTGGCGACCGTGCGGCGCCTGCTGCCCCAGGCGACCGGCGACGACCAGACGACCCGGCTGGCGGCCGAGCTGATCGCGGGCGCCACCCGCGATCCCGCGCTGGGTGTGGTGCTCCGGGACGAGTTGCGCCAGGCTCGCGGCCTGATCGCCGGACGCCTGCGCGAGGCGCATGCCGCCTGGCCGCGCGACCGCCTGGACGGGGTGGCCACCCTGGTCGTGGCGGCGATCGACGGGCTGATGTTGCACTACATGATCGACGGCGACCTGCCCGTCGGCGCGGCGCTGTCCGCGGTGGAGGACCTGCTGGCCAAGACTCCCTCGTGAGCGCGGCCGACACAGAGAGGAACCGGTATGGAGATCGTCAAGAGGCCCGCACCGCCGACCGGGCTACGCCGCACATTGTGGCGCCTTCCCATCCTGTTGTACCGGGTCGGCCTGGGCCGACTGCTGGGACAGCGGATCATGCTGCTCACCCACACCGGCCGCGTCTCCGGCCGGCCCCGCCGGGCCGTCGTCGAGGTCGTCCAGCACGACGAACGGGGTTACGTGGCGGCCTCCGGGTTCGGGCGGCGAGCCGACTGGTATCGCAACGTCATGGCCACCCCCGAGGTGACCCTGCACGTGGGCGGACGCGCCGTCCAGGCCACCGCCGCGCCGGTCCCGGAGGAGCAGGGCGCGCACATCATGGC
>NZ_JAAAHR010000312.1:0-4506 GCF_009908215.1 Nonomuraea sp. K271
GCACCACCCCGTTCCACCTGCTCACCGCCACCACGGAGTGGGCCCCACCCGTGAGCGGCCCGCGCCTGGCCGGGGTCTCGTCCCTCGGCATCGGCGGCACGAACGTCCACGTCGTCCTGCAGGAACCGCCCGCTCCCGCTCCGAGCACGGCGACGCGCGCGGCGGCCCTGCGTCGCGGGGACGACGGTCCCGCCGTGGCGCACGGGACGGACGGGCCCGCCCCGGTTCGCGGGGACGGACCGCCGCTGGTGCTGCCGCTGTCGGCGCGAACCCCCGCCCAGCTCGCCGCGGCGGCGGGCAGGCTGGCGCGGGCGCTGCGCGCCCCGGGCGCGCCTTCGCTGGCCGACGTCGCCTGCACCCTGGCCACGGGCCGCGCCGCCCTGGACGCCCGCGCCTATGTGTCGGCCACGACCCGCGCCGAGGCCGCCGCCGCCCTGGACGCGCTCGCCGCGCGCGGAGAAGCGGCGCGCGGAGAAGCGGCGGGCGGAGAAATAGCGGCCGGAGAAATGGCGGGCGGAGAAATGGCGGGCGGCCGTTCCGTTCCGGGTGACGCGTGGGTGCGGGGTGAGGACGTCGTCTGGCCGCGGACGGGCGGGCGGCGGGCCCACCTGCCCACGTACCCGTTCGCGGGCGAGCACCACGGCGCGCTCACCGTCGGAGCACCGCCGCCACCGCGACCGGAACAGCCGCAGGACACGAGGGCCGCGGTGACCGATCTGTTTCTCACCACCCTGGACCTGACCGGCACTGGGGACCTGGGCAGGACGTACTTCGCCGTCGGCGGCGACTCCCTGACCGCCGTTTTCCTGGTCGGCGAGCTGCGCGACCGCTTCGGCCTGGAGGCCCCCATCGAACTGTTCCTCGAGGAGCTGCCCCTGGAGGAGCTCATCTCGCGCGTGCTCAGCGAACCGGACGACGACCCGCTCGGCGACCTCCTGGACGAGTTCGGAGCATGAGACCCAGCCCGGACCCGGCCGGGATCGACGCGCTCGACCTGCTCGATCCCGAGCTGCACGCCACCCACGACCTCACCCCGGTATGGCGCTGGCTGCGCGCCCACGACCCGGTGCGCAGGCACGAGCGGTTCTGGAGCGTGACCCGCCACGCCGACGTGCTGCGCGTCGTACGCGACCCGGAGACGTTCAGCTCGCTGCGGGGCAACATGCTGCGTACCCTCCTGCGGGGGCACGACCCCGGCGCGGGGAAGATGCTGGTCGTCACGGACGGGCCCAAGCACGCCCGGCTGCGCCGCCTGCTGACGCCCGGCTTCGGCCCGCGTACGCTCGGCACCGTCACGCGCTCGATCGAGGAGGCCACCCGCGACCTGCTCGGCGCGCTCGTACGCCGCGGCGGCGGCGACTTCGTGGCGGAGGTGGCCGCGCAGGTGCCGCTGCGGGCCATCTGCGAGCTGCTCGGCGTCCCCGAGGCGGACCGGCAACGCGTGCTGGAGCTGACGGGCGAGGCCATGCTGGGCGAGACCCCGCCCGCGGAGCGGGCCGGCAGGACACCGCCGACGGCGATGATCGCCCAGAGCGAGATCCTGCTCTACTACACGCGCCTGGCCGCCCGGCGCAGGACGGCGCCGGGCGACGACGTGATCAGCCTGCTCGTCGGCAGCGACCTGACCGAGGAGGAGGTGCTGCTCAACTGCTACAACCTCATCATCGGCGGCGACGAGACGGCCCGGCTGGCGATGGCCGGCGGGCTGCTGGCACTGGCCACGTACGACAAGGAGTGGGCGCGTCTGCGTGAGGACCCCGCGCTCGTCGACCCGGCCGTCGAGGAGATCCTGCGCTGGACCACCCCGGCCGCCCACGTCGGGAGGGTCGCCACGCGGGACGCGCAGCTGGCCGGGCGGCGGGTCGCGGCCGGTGAGGCGGTGGCGCTGTGGACGGTGTCGGCCAACCGTGACGAGGCCGTCTTCGACGACCCCGACCGGTTCGACGTCGGCAGGACGCCGAACCGGCACCTGACGTTCGGGCACGGCCCGCACTTCTGCCTGGGCGCCCAGCTCGCCCGCGCCGAGCTCCGCGCGCTGCTGGCCGAGCTGCGGGCGAGCGTGTCGGCCATCACGGTGACGGGCCCGGTGACCTGGCTGCCGTCGAACTTCGTCAACGGCGTCGGCACGCTCCCCGTGGCACTGGCGTAGCCTGCGAGTATGGCTGTCCACCTGAACCACACCATCGTGGCGGCGAAGGACCGGGACGCGACGGCCGCGTTCCTCGCCGACGTCCTGGGGCTGGAGCCGCCGCCGGTCTACGGCCCGTTCCGCGTCGTCCGGCTCGGCAACGACGTCTCGCTCGACGTCGTCGAGGCCGGCGGGCCCGTGCATCAGCAGCACTACGCGTTCCTGGTCGGCGAGGAGGAGTTCGACCTGATCAAGGCACGCATCGAGGAGCGCGGCCTGACCTACTGGGCCGATCCCCACCACCGGCGGCCGGGCGAGATCAACACCAACGACGGTGGCCGGGGCCTCTACTGGGAGGATCCCAACGGCCACAACCTGGAGATCATCACGGTGCCGTACGGCGGCTAGGGCGCCAGCGCCTCCAGGGCCTCCTCCGCGCGGCGCATCGCCTCCCCGGGTCCGGCGGTGACGATCTCGCGGTCGAAGTTGAGGTCGTGGAAGACGTCCGTCACGCCGCAGGCCGCCAGGGCGGCCACGTCGGCCCTGATCTTGTCGTACGTGCCCGTCAGCGGGCGGTCCTCGTCGCCGGGCCGCACCTGGGTGACGCCCCTGCACACGAACCGGAACCCGGTCGCGTCGCGCCCTGACGCCGCCAGCTCCCTCTTGATCAGCTCCACCCTGCCCGCGATGCCTGACAGATCCTCCCTGCTGGAGCTCACCCACCCGTCGGCCAGCCGGGCGGCGCGGCGCAGCGCGACCTCGGCGGTGCCGCCGAGCAGGACGCGCGGCGGCGCCGGCGCCGGCTTGGGGTCGATGTGGGAGGGCGGCACCCGGTAGAAGGCGCCGTCGTGCTCGACCACGTCGTCGCGCCACGCCTTGCGCAGCACCTCGACGAACTCCTCACCCCTGCGGCCGCGTCCCTCCATGCCGGCGCCCGTGGCGGTGAACTCCTCGGGCAGCCAGCCCAGCCCGATCCCGGCGGTGAGCCGGCCGCCCGCGACCGTCTGCAACGTGGCGAGCTGCTTGGCCATCAGCACCGGCGGCACGTAGGCGTTGACCACGGCGACGCCGAGACCGATCCCGCTCGTCACCCCTGACAGGTGCGCCAGCGTGACCAGCGGGTCGTGCACGGCGCGGTAGGTAGGCCCCATCGGATGCCCCACCGGGTACAGCAGCCGCTGGTACGTCCACAGCTCGTGGTAGCCGAGCTCCTCCGCCCGCGTGGCGACGCGGCGCATGTTGGCCGGGGTGGCCCAGGGCCCTGACTGGGGTACTGCGAAACCCACTCTCATGCCGTCTAGTCTGTACTGGTGACTCTGGAGGCGGAGCTGGCGGGCGTCGCCGGGGCGTACGGCGGCACGGGCACGCCCGAGTTACACCCGACCCGCACCGATGTCGTGGTGGTACGCCGGGGCGAGGTCGTGGTGAAGGCTCACTCGGCGCGTGACGACGCCGGGGCGTTGCGGCCGAGGTTACGGGCCGCGGCCTCGGCCGCGGCGAGCGGCGTGATGCTGGCCCCGCTGGAGCCCGAGGTGCTGACGGTGGCCGGGCGCGCGGTGACGGTGTGGCCCGCGGGGCGGCCCGTCGCGCACGACGACGATCCGGTCCGCGCCCCGTGGGAGGAGGGGGCCAGGCTGCTGGCGAGGCTGCACGCCGTCCCCCTGACGCTGCTGCCGGTTCTGCCCGCGGCCGGTGGGCCCGCGAGGGCCGCCCGCGCGGTGGGGCGCATGTCCGGGGACGACCCGGTCGCGCGGCTCGTCAGGAGGGCGTTCATGGGCCTGCCCGCGACCGACCCGCGGCCGGGGCTGCTCACGCACGGCGACTGGCATCTGGGCCAGCTGGTCGACCGCGACGGGTGGCTGCTCATCGACGTCGACGATCTCGGCGTCGGCGATCCCGCGTGGGATCTGGCCAGGCCGGCCGCCTGGTACGCCGCGGGGCTGCTCGACCCGGACGTGTGGGCCAGGTTCCTGGGCGCCTACCAGGCCTCCGGCGGGCCGGCGCTGGGCCAGGGCGACGACCCGTGGCAGCGCCTCGACGTGCCCGCCAGGGCGCTCACCGTCCAGCTCGCCGCCGTCGCGGTGGTCAACGCCGAACGCGAGAACCGGGAACTGGACGAGGTGGAGTATTCGTTGGTCGAGGCGTGCAACAGAATCGTCCGGGCGTGACGGGGTTGCGCGAGGTAGGTTTCAGGCTGGAGACCTCAGAGCCAAGGAGAGCGACTTAGATGCAATGCCCTAAGTGCCGCGGAAGCATGCGGACCTATGAGCGCAACGGCGTCCACATCGAGCAGTGCGACAACTGCCGTGGGATTTTCCTCGACTACGGCGAGCTCGAGACGCTGACCCGGATGGAGACGCAGTTCCACTCCACTCCCC
>NZ_JAAAHR010000313.1:0-4450 GCF_009908215.1 Nonomuraea sp. K271
CCACCGCCACCGCCGCCGCGGGCGAGTCGTTCATCGACCGTTTCGACGGCGCGCTCGACACCAGCCGCTGGTACGTCTCCGACGGCTGGAACAACGGCGACCACCAGAACTGCCAGTTCAACAGGAACAACGTACGGGTGGAGGGCGGAGCGCTCACCATCACCTTCGACGACAAGGCGTACGGGGAGCGCGACTACTCGTGCGCCGAGGTGCAGTCGCGTGCCCGGCTGAGCTACGGCACGTTCGAGACGAGGATGAAGGCGGGCAAGGGCAGCGGCCTGAACTCCGCCTTCTTCTCCTACATCGGCCCGGTGCACGACCAGCCGTGGGACGAGATCGACTTCGAGGTGCTCGGCAAGGACACCACCAAGGTCGAGGTGAACTCGTGGGTCAACGGCACTTCCTCCGGCGGCTTCCCCGTCGCGCTCCCGGCCGACTCGGCCTCGACCTACGTCGACTTCGCGTACGTGTGGGAGCCGGGCCGGCTGCGCTTCTTCGTCAACGGCAAGCTGGTCAAGACCCTGACCGGCGGCCAGGTGCCCACCCACGAGCAGCTCCTGTACGCCCAGATCTGGGGCAGCGACACGCTGACCGACTGGATGGGCCCCTTCACCTACCCCGGCCATCCCGTCGAGGCGTCCTACGACCACATCGCCTACACCAAGCTCGGTGACCCGTGCCAGTTCACCGGCTCGGTCGCCTGCTCGGTCACCACGTCGTTCGTCGACGACTTCGACACCCTCGACACCTCCCGCTGGTACGTCTCCGACGGTTGGAACAACGGCGCCCAGCAGAACTGCACCTGGGCCCGCGACCAGGTCGCCGCCTCCGGAGGCATGCTGAACCTGTCGTTCGCCAAGATGGCGGCCGGCGACCGGCAGTACGCCTGCGCCGAGGTGCAGACCCGCCAGCGGCTGGGGCACGGCACGTACGAGGCCCGGCTGAAAGGGGTCACCGGGTCGGGCCTGATGTCGGCGATGTTCACGTACGTCACCGGCGAGGCCATCGACATCAAGGTCATGGGCCGCGACCCGGGCAAGGCCAAGCTCGTGGCCTGGGACGACGGCACGCCGCTGGGGGAGACGCTGGCGTCGATCCCCGAGGGGTTCGTGGACGTGGGCATGGTGTGGTCGGACAGTAAGATCGACTACTACGTCAACGGCACGAAGGTGCATTCGATCACGGACGCGGCGCGGCTGCCCAAGCTCGACGCCAACCTGTTCCTCAACGTGTGGGGGAGCGACACGCTGACCGAGCACATGGGTCCGTTCGAGGACCCGGGCAAGACGCTCACGTTCCAGGTGGACCGGGTCGCCTACACCGCGCCCGGCGACCCCTGCCCGTTCGACGGCTCCATCGCCTGCGCCTGACCCTCGCCTCACCGCGACGCCCGCGGGCCGTCCTTGACGGCCCGCGGGCGCGCGGGCGGCCGGGCCGAGGTCTGGCGCGAGCGGGGGGGTGGGTATTCCATTCGCGGTGTCTGGCAGCCTTGTGCTGTCCTGTCCCCGACCGAACGGAGCCCGGTGGCGCTTCCCCCATCCCCCAGCAGATCGAGCGGGCTCGTCACCGCAGCCCTGGCCTTCAGCGGCATGGTCGTGTCGATGATGTTCACCCTGATGGTGCCCATCATCCCCGACCTGCCGCGGCTGCTGTCGGCCCCGGCGGAGGACGCGTCCTGGGCCATCACCTCCACGCTGCTGTCCTCGGCGGTGTTCACGCCGGTGAGCGGGCGGCTGGGCGACATGTACGGCAAGCGCCGCATGATGGTGATCAGCCTCGCCCTGATGGTCATCGGATCGGCGATCTGCGTCTTCACCAGCTCCCTGCCCCTCGTGGTGCTCGGCCGTACGCTCCAGGGCTGCGCGGTCGGCGTGATCCCGCTCGGCATCAGCATCATGCGTGACCTGCTGCCGTCCGGGCGGCTGGGCTCGGCCATGGCCCTGATGAGCGCGACGCTGGGCGCGGGCGGCGCGATCGGGCTGCCGGTGGGCGCCGTCGTCGCACAGTACGCCGACTGGCACATGCTCTTCCTGGTGGCCGCCGCGATGGGGGCGACGGGCCTGGTCCTGACCCTCACGATCGTGCCCGACTCGTCGCTGCGCGCGGGCGGACGCTTCGACTTCCCCGGCGTGGTGGGCCTGTCGGCCGGCCTGGTGTGCTTTCTGCTGCCCATCAGCAAGGGCGGCAGCTGGGGCTGGACGAGCCCGCTCACCCTGGGGTTGTTCGCCGCGGCGGCCGTCATCTTCGCCGTCTGGACGTTCGTGGAGCTGCGGGTCGCCAACCCTCTGGTCGACCTGCGGACCACCACCCGGCGTCAGGTGCTGCTCACCAACCTGGCGTCCATCGCGTTCGGATTCGCCATGTTCGGCACCCAGCTCGTCTTCCCCCAGGTGCTCCAGGCTCCGCCCGCCACCGGTTACGGGCTCGGGCTCTCCCTGTTCGAGGCCGGGCTCTGCATGGCGGTGGGCGGCGGCATGATGATCCTGCTCTCGCCCGTCTCGGCCCGCATCACCGGCGCCTACGGCCCCAAGGTGACGCTCATCCTCGGCGCCCTGCTCGCCGTCGCGGGCTACGCCGGCGCGCTGGCCGTGATGACGGAGGTCTGGCACGTCGCGCTGGCCGCGACCATCGTCTCGGCGGGGGCCGGCCTCGGTTACGCCGCGATGCCGGCCTCGATCATGAGCGCGGTGCCCGTCTCGGAGACGGCCGCGGCCAACGGGTTCAACTCGCTGATGCGCTCCATCGGCACGGCGACGGCCAGCGCGGTGATCAGCACCGTGCTGGCCGCGCACACCGTGCGGCTGGGCGCCGCCTCGCTCCCCACGCAGGACGGCCTGCGCTACGCGTTGATCATCTCGGCGGCCGCAGGGGTCGCCGGCATGGCCATCTCCGTGTTCCTGCCTCGCCGCCGGCCCTCCCGCCCGGAGGCCGGGCCTGGACGTGTGGTGAGCCGCACGTCAGGCGTACAGGCGCCGTCATGACTCCGGGGGACGGCCGAGGACCGGCGGCGCATGCCCTTGGAAACGGGAGGGCGGGCCTGCACAGTTCATCGTGTACGCCCGGCCGCCGGCGCCGGGATGGAGCTCCGGGTGCCGGTCTGCCGGAGGACCCAGTGGGGCGTGGAGCGGTGCGTTCAGCCGCAGGCGTCGGTGAGCCAGGCGCGATATTCCTTCGTGAAGTTCGTCATCACGCTCTTCGGCGCCTGGGCCAGCACCTCCCGCCAGCGGCTCACGTTGCCGTTCCAGGCGGGTGGCGGCTCCGCCCAGCTGACGCTGTCGGTCCAGCGCGCCTCGGGGCCCTTGAGCAGGCCGGGATGGCGCTCGGCGAGTTCGGCCTGGATCCAGGAGTCCTGCGAGTAGACCAGGATGCGGTGCGAGGCCTGGCGTTCCTTGATCGGGTCGGAGATCTCCTTCCACGCGGCCGTCGCGTAGGCGGGGTCGGAGAGCACGGCTCTGGCCTCGGGCTTGACCTCCAGCAGAGCGATCAGGCCGGCTGAGCGCACGTGGTCGAGCCACTGCCGCAGCGTGTGCACCTGTTCCCCCGCGTACGGGCCGCGTGCGATGCGGCGGTCGCGCAGATTGTCGCTTCCGGCCGTCCACCAGAGATCGGTGATGTTCTTCCTGGTGCCCGTCAACCCGTTGGTGGTGGTGTTGTGCCACATGACGGCCTTGGTGCCGTGCTGGGTGAGCTGCACGTCGCCCTCCACCCCGTCGGCGCCCCAATCCTGCTGGGCGTTCACGGCGCGGGCGTTGTTGGGCTGGCGGATCTGGTCGCGTTCCCAGGGGTTCGGCCCGGAAGGATAGCCGCCGTGCCCGAAGACCAGCGGGCAGGAGGCCGCGCCGGCCGCCGTCGCCTGGGAGTGCGCCACGGGCGGCGTGCCCGCCAGGGCGATCGCGGCCACCGAGGTCACGAACGCGGCCTTCGTCCTGGTCAGCATGAGAGGGTGACTCCGTCCGTCGGTTCGGCCAGGGGGATGATCCGCACGGGCAGAGTATGGGCGGGACTTTGGCCGATCAAGGGTTTGCGGAAGGCGAGAGTCGTCGCCCGGGGGTAAAAACCCGGTCAGAAGCATCCCGAACGGGCACACGTGACACAGGCGGGGTGTTGTCGCAGGGGAGACGGGCACATGACGGTCCCGTCAGCGGCACGACCACGGAGGTCACCATGTCTCTGCTGCACTACTTCGGCATCGCACGTCAACCAGTGCCCAATCCGGACCTATATCCGGACTCTTCCGGCGCGAGTGCGCGCCGGCGTCGTCGTCGGCGCCGGTGAGCTGACCGCCGACCTCAGAAACATCCGACCGGACACTTCCGGCCGGATGTTTCGCGTCTCCGCCCGGAACTCATGGTGGCGACGGCACCACGGACAACTCGCTGGGGTAGGCGTCGGCCGGCGCGCACGCGGACCGGTCAGCCGTTCGGTGGGGCGGGTCAGCCGTCCGGTGGGG
>NZ_JAAAHR010000314.1:0-4420 GCF_009908215.1 Nonomuraea sp. K271
GGTTCGAGCACCGTACGGAGCCTGGAGACGTAGGTGCGCAGGGCGCCCAGGGCGCGCGGCGGCGCTTCCTCGCCCCAGACCGCGTCGATCATCTCGTTGGGGGTGACCGCGTGCCCTTCCCGCAGCAGCAACATGCCGAGAATGGAGCGCTGCAGCGGGGTGCCGAGGTCGAGTTCCCGGCCATCGCGCCACGCGCGGACAGGACCGAGCACGGCGAACCGCAGCCCGCCTGGAACGCTCTGACCAGCCATGCCGTCTGTCTCCAAGCAATGGAACGATTTGGTACCAGATGATAGATCCATCGTTGCTCGTCACCTAGACGCCGGCTGACCGTTCACCGAGGCGTTGATCCGCCGTTGATCAGGCGTTGAGCTCACCCCTGGATGCTGATGGCCGGCTGGGTATGACACTCAGGCGACACCGGGCACACGCGGGGGCGTGTCATACAGAGCGCCGGCGGGCAGGCAAAAATACCGGCCCCGCCCAGAAATTTCGGGCGGGGCCGTGACGGGAAGAATGATCATGACACCTGCCGGTGCGCGGGCCGGTCAGCTGCGGACAGGGTCTCTCCGCAGGTCGACGACCCCTCGTGGGGGTGGGGGACCGGTTTCCCCGGCTTGGTGGGCCTACTGGGGGACCGCTTCAGTGTGCGGCGACGAGGGCGGGGTCCGGCCCGGCGGTCGCGCCGTGACGTACGAGCGAGAGGTCTTTCAGGCCCATCGACAGATGGTGGAGATTGGCCGCGATCCACGGGAGTTCGAGCGGGTCGGGGCTGGTCAGAGCGGTCAGCCGCTCCTGTGCGGTGTCGCCGTAGAGCAGGCTCACCGCCACCCTCATCCGGGCGGCGGCGGGGTCGTCGCCGAAGGCGTGCCCCGGCAGGACGCCGATGCCGTGGTTCTCCAGCAGGAGTTTGGTGATCTCGGCGGAGCCGCCGAGCCTGAGATGGCTGAGGTCGGGGTAGAGGTAGAAGCCGCCCTGAGGGGTGGGCACGTCGGCGCCGATCTCCGCGAACCTGTCGTGCACGGCACGTGCGACCAGGCCGTGCAGCCGGCGGCTGCGGGTGATGCGCTCGGTCAGTTCGCGGGGGTCGCTGAAGGCGTAGGCGGCGGCCTCTTGCACGGGTGCCGCGGGCGCCGACCAGATCTCGCTGGCCACCGCGAGCAAACGGGCGCGCAGTTCGTGCCCGTCGTCGGGGAGCCTCGCGACGCCGATCCGCCAGCCGCCCAGAGCCAGGCTCTTGCTGAGGCCGGTGGTGACGATCGAGCGCTCGGGTGCGAGGTCGGCCGGGGAGGTGTACGGCAGGTCGGGGTCGTGCAGCAGGTCGCGGTAGATCTCATCTGAGATGATCATGAGATCGAGCTCGCGGGCGACCTCCACCAGGCGGCCCACGGTCGCCGGGTCGGCCAGCCGTCCCGTCGGATTGTCGGGGAGCGTGACCAGCACCGAGCTCACGGTCCGGCCCTGCGCCCTGGCCAGCCGCACCTGGGCGGCCACCAGGTCGGGGTCGGGCACTCCGCCCTCTCCTGGAGGTGCGGGCACCAGGATGGGGCGGGCGCCGACGAGGTCGGCCTGCGCGGCGTAGCTGACCCAGCTGGGCATGGGCAAGACGATGTCTCCGCCGATCGCCAGGAGCAGGCCGTACAGCAGCGACTTGCTGCCGGGTCCGCAGACGACCAGTTCGGGGTCGGTGATGAGCCCCCGTCGTGTCCAGTAGCCCGCCGCCGCGACCCGCAGTCCGGACGCCCCCGCGACCGGTCCGTAGCCGTTGTGCTCCGATGCGGCGGCCAGCCTCTCGCGCAGCGCCGGGTGGACGGGCAGACCGGCCTCACCGAAGGCCAGGTGCAGCACACGTTCCCCGGCGCGTCGTCTTCGTTCGATGTCCTCGTTCGCCGCCAAAGTGGCGGACAGAGTTACCGTCATGTTTGTCACGTTCCCAGGGTGGTTGCCTTCAGGCATCAGGACAAGCGAGGCTTTTCATGGGTAGGCGTAAGGAAGTCTGATGCTGGAATTGCGGCGTTTGGTGCTGATCTGCGAATTCGCACGCCGAGGAAGCATCTCGGCGACCGCCGAGTCGCTGGGGTACAGTCCTTCGGCGGTTTCGCAACAACTCGTCGCGCTCGAACGCGAGACCGGCACGGCGCTGATCGACAGGACCGCGCGCAGCGCGGAGCTCACCGACGCGGGCCGCCGGCTCGTCATGCACGCCGAGCGCATCCTGTCCATGGTCGAGGAGGCCGAGTCCGACCTGTCCGCCCACGCGGGCACACCGGCGGGACGGGTGGTCGTCACCGCGTTCCCGACGGCGGCGGTCGCGTTCGCGCCCGCGCTCGCCCGCTCGCTGCGCCGCCACACCCAGCTCACGCTGCGTCTGGGGCAGAGCCGGTCCGGGCGCGGGCTGCGCGAGGTGCAGTCCGGCGAGGTGGACATCGCGCTCGTCGACGACTGGTACGGCCGCGTGCGCGACAGCGAGAGCCTCCGGGTCTTCCCCTTGCTGCACGACCCCCTGGTGCTGGTCGTGCCGCGCAAGCACCGCCTGGCCGACCCCGACGTCCCGCTCGACCTGCGCGAGCTGCGCGACGAGGCGTGGATGGCCACACCCGACGGCGAGCCGTCGCGGCTGGCCGTGGACCGCCTCCTGGTCGACGTGGGCGGCACCCGGCCGACGCCGTGGGAGTTCGAAGGGCTGGGGACCATCCTGTCGCTCGTCGCCAAGGGCATCGGCATCGCCGCCGTGCCCGCGCTCGCGCTGGCCGCCGGGGTGCGGGGGCTGGCCGTACGGCAGTTCCCCGGCAACCCGGTGGGGCGCGTCGTGCACGCCGTCGCCAGGGGCTCCAGCGTCAACCGGCCGTCGGTGTCGGTGACGTTGCGGGCCATCCACGTGGCCGCCCGCTACATCGCGGCCGACCTCGAACCGGTACGCCCGGCGGAGCGCCGGCGGACCGAGGACAACATGCTCGCCGACTGGCCCGACGGGCCGGCCCGCTCGGCCAAGGACGTGGTGGGCCGGTCGTTCGGCGAGTGAGCCGCCGTTCCGCCGGCGACCCCGCACCGGGGCGGCCGTGGAGGCGATAGCGTCTGCGTTCATGGCGCCGACGTACGACATCGAGCACCTCCTGCTCTCCCAGCCCAGCGTCCGCACTGTCGCGGGCGTCGACGAGGTGGGCAGGGGCGCGTGGGCGGGGCCGGTGACGGTCTGCGCCGTGGTCACCGACCTGTCCGAGCCGCCCGCGGGGCTGACCGACTCCAAGCAGGTCTCCGCCGCCAAACGCGCGCCGCTCGCGGCCGAGCTGGCCGCATGGGCGGCGGGCGTCGGCTACGGCGAGGTCGGTCACGAGGAGATCGACGAGCTCGGCATGACGAAGGCCCTGCGCAGGGCGGCCCGCCGGGCGCTGGAGGCGCTGCCCGTACGCCCCGACGCGGTGATCCTCGACGGCAAGCACGACTACATCGGAGCGCCCTGGCCGGTGCGGCTGGAGATCGGAGGCGACGCGGCGAGCATCTCGGTCGCGGCGGCGTCCGTGCTGGCCAAGGTGCGGCGCGACGCCTACATGGGGACGATCGGCTGCGACGAGTACGGCTTCGCCGAGAACGCCGGCTACCCGTCGCCGCTGCACCAGGAGGCCCTCGCCCGGCTGGGGCCCACCCCGCACCACCGGCTCTCGTGGTCCTACCTGGACGGTCTCCCGCAGTGGCGGCATCTCAAGCAGCACCGCGACCCGCTGGCGGGCGAAGGACAGGCGACGCTCTTCGGCTGACCGGCCGCCTCCTGCCGGCTGAGCCGTCATGATGGATCAGGTGCGAATGGGCATCTTTCTGATCGCGGCGCAGTTTCCCGGCCAGGAAGCCGGGCGGGTGTTGTCCGACGCCGTCGAGCTGGTCGTGGCGGCGGAGGAGGCGGGGTTCGACGACGCGTGGATCGCCGAGCACCATTTCATGTCGTACGGCGTGTGCCCGTCGGCCACGACCCTGGCGGCGGTCGCCGCCGGCAGGACGACGCGCATCGGGCTCGGCACGGCCGTGAGCGTGTTGTCCACGCAGCATCCGGTGGCGCTGGCCGAGCAGGCGGCCATGCTGCACCACCTTTCCCGCGGGCGGTTCACGCTGGGCGTGGGCAGGGGCGGTCCGTGGGTGGACCTGGAGGTGTTCGGCACGGGGGCCGAACGGTTCGAGCGGGGGTTCGAGGAGTCGCTCGACGTGCTGCTCGACGCGCTTTCGACGGGACGGGTGGCGGCGGACGGGGAGTTCTTCCGGTTCAGGGAGGTCGGGGTGGTGCCGGAGGCGCCGATGCGGCCGGTCGTCGCGTGCACCTCAGGGCCGACGGTGGGGCTGGCGGCGCAGCGCGGGCTGCCCATGTTGCTCGGCATGCACGTCGGGGACGGGGAGAAGGCGGCGCTGGTGGGGGACTACGCGGCGCGCGGGG
>NZ_JAAAHR010000315.1:0-4348 GCF_009908215.1 Nonomuraea sp. K271
CTTGGTCGAACAAGATCCTCACGGGGCGGCCGCACCTATGCGCGGCCAGTTATCCGATTGCGATCACTCACGGACGAGAGTCTCGACCACTGTCTGTGACGGCACCACACAAAGATCGCCAGAGCCGCGTTTGTCGGTCAGTTTGGACAGCACTCGGGGGCTGATCGGGCCTGCAATGTCGGTGAGAAGTAGCAGCGCCCGGAGGCTCGATCACTTTTGGCGTGTTCGTGTGATTGCTGATAGGGGACGTGCAGTGACTGGCTTGGAGGGAGCCAGCACGCCGGGTGCAGGGGCTCTGGGCGCAAGCGCGTGCGGCTCCCGGACGCCATCGTTATCTGGGGAATCGTCAAGCGAATCTGCTGGTCAGTCGCATGAAGGTCGTAAAGGCATGTTGGGCTGTGACTCCCACTTATAGATGGCGGCTCCCGGGTTCTGTCGGCGGCTGGGCAGTGGAGGTCACGCTGCGGCTCGTGTCGATCGTCCTCGCCACGCCTGGTGCGACGGAACTGGTCACAAGCCGTCCGTCGGCCGGGAACGGGTGTTCTCGCCGATGGCGGTGTCGTTGAGCCGGTCGCCAAGGCGTTGGAAGCGCTGCTGAGCAGCTTGAGGGCTTTCGAGGGCGAGGGCGTCGGCGAGCTGCCGCCAGGTCAGTCCAGCCTTGCGGGCGGCAGCGATGGCGTTGTACTCCATGCTGTCGATGCTGCGCCGGATGGAGACCACCATCTGGAGCGCGTCGGTCAAGTCTTCCTGCCTGACCTCGGGGACGCCGGTGTCGGTGCCATGGGAGGCGTCGAGGACCAACCGCAGCAGCTCCGTGGCGGGCACTCGGGGGCCGGTTGGAAACTCCGCCTGCTGGCGCCGGTGTTCGTCAGTGCCGAAACGGTCGATCAGTCGGGCGCGGGCCGCGTGGGCGGCGATGTGACGCCTGTGGCGATCACGAGAGGTGTCGATGTTCATATCCATAGGACATGCCTTCAACGATAAGTTGTCAACAGATTATTGAAAGCAACCCTCCTTTCTCGCCGGCGACAGACCTGGCTGACTTCTCTTCTAGTACTCCAGTGACACATCGCGATCATGGATTGGATCGGCGCTGGTAGTGGTAGTGCCGGGCTGTGGCTTGGTGGCGTCGGCGCCAGTGTGACCAGCGCAGAACGTCCGTGATGGAGCGGTGCCGGATCAGCACGAGGGCGGCGAGCAGTCGGCGGATCTCGGGCAGGGTCAGGGGGATGCCGTCGTCTGTGGTGCTGGACGGTTGGGCGGCGGCGATGGCGGCCAGCAGGGCCAGGGCGAGCATGGCCAGGGTGATGTGCCGGTGCCAGGCCGTCCAGCCGCGGACCTGGTAGTGGTCGAGGCCGGCCTGGCCTTTGGCGGCTTGGAAGGACTCCTCGACGGCCCATCGCACTCCTGCGATCTTGACTAGGGCTATCAAGGGCTGCCGGGTGGGCGCGTAGCAGCGGTAGAACGCCAGCTCGCCGGTGGTCAGGTTGCGGCGGATCAGCAGCCACCGATATCCGTTCGTCGCGTTCTCGTCGATGTGGGCCCAGGCCCAGGCATACCAGCGCGGGCCCTTGGCTCCCTGTCCGGCGCGGTAGCGGTGCCAGTGCCGGTCGGCCACTCGCGCGGCGACCTCGGCCGCGTTTACCTGGACCCCTTCGAGCTCGACGCGCCGGTTGCCCGCGATGGCCAGCACGTATCCCATCCGGCGCTCCTCCAGAGCAGCGCGCAGGCGCGGGTCCTGGCCGTAGACCTCATCACCGGTCACCCAGCGGGCGGGCACCCCGGCCTGCAGCGCGGCCAGCACCATGGCGGTGGCCAGCGCGGGCTTGGTGGCAAAGCCCGCCTCGTCCGGAATGCCGGCCGCCTGGCATCGGTCGGAGTCGGCCAGCCAGGTGTGTTCGGGCAGGTAGAGCCGCCGGTCCAGCAGCGCCCGCCCGGCCGGTGTGGCGTAGGCCAGGAACACCCCGATCTGGCAGTTCTCGATCCGGCCCGCTGTGCCGCTGTATTGCCGCTGCACCCCGGCCGAGCGAGCGCCCTTCTTGACGAACCCGGTCTCATCGGCGATCAGCACGCCGCCGGGGCCGAGCCGATCGACGACGAAGGCACGCACGTCATCGCGCACGGCGTCGGCGTCCCACCGGGCGGTGCGCAGCAGCCGCTGCAGTTTCTGCGGGCCGGCCAGTCCGGCGTGTTCGGCCAGGTTCCAGCAGTTCTTACGGTCGAGGTCGGCCAGCAGCCCACGCACGTATGCATTCGCCGCGCGACGTGGTTCGATGCGGCCGAACCGGCCGGCGATCCGGGCCATCAGCTCGTTGAAGATGACCATCCAGCCGTCAGGGTCTACGCTGTGGCTCGCGGCCACCGCACGATCTTTGGTTGTCTTCACAAACTCCGAATGATCACGCGGTGGCCGTCGCCATGTGACCCGAACGCTGCAAGATCGCCAAGTGTCACTCGAGTACTAGGAGTGCTCGGCGGCGTCCAGGCGGTGAATGGCGTCCAGGATGAACGGCGAGTCGCGCAGCGTGCCGGGCACCAGCAGCCCGCCGAGCCCCACCACCTTGTCAGAGACGGTGTTCAGCCAGGTCGAGCCGCGTGCGCGCTTGCCGATCCCCCAGTAGAGCGGCGAGGGCCGGGCGTGCAGGGACCGGCACGACGAAAGCGCATGCCGTCCACCGAGGCCACCAGCCCGCCGCCCCAGCCGGCGGTGATGTCGATGCCCGCCTGCGCCTCGACCAGGCGGGCCGGCGCGGCGGCGATGCCCTCACCGTGGAAGTAGCCCTTCTCCACGCCCAGCAGTCGATGCCCGGTCAGCGCCGGCGTTCCCTCTTTGATCACCGGTACCAGGCCGACGTTGCACGAGCGGGCCACGGTGAGCGCGGCCAGGGTGATGTCGAGGTCGTCGCGGTGCACGTACGAGCCGGAGATGTGGCGCATGCGGTCGAACATGCCAGTCTTGGCGTGCGTTTCCAGCAGTAGCTCGGGGTAGTCGATGCGCGGCAGCATCGCCTGCACGGCGTCGCGCACGGCTTTGAATCCCTCGGGCAGCGGAGCGGCCTCCAGGCGCGACAGGTGCAGGTTGCCGCCCTTGATACGCACCGACGCATTGGCCGCCAGACAGACGGGAAACACCGCACCGGCGCGATCATCGATCCTCGGCACCGCCCAGCTTGATAAGAATCACTGATGACGGGCCAGAACCAGGGACGGCTTGGGATCGCCCATCTCTAGTCGGGCAGGTTGGGCTTGGTGTCGGTCCAGCCCGAGTCCACGACCAGCCAGTACTGAAGAACTCTGCCGGGGACTTGCCAGGACTGGCTGTCAGGGCTGGGCTTCTGGAGGATGTCCCTGCTGCCCAGAACCCTGCCGGTCCGCTGGTCGAAGATCAGGTCGCGCTGGAGCGTCCCCCAGCCGTCGCGACTCTGGTACGAGGCCGCGAGGGCGACGCCGGGGCGGCCGAGCGGGTCGGCAACGGCACCGAGCTGGCGTACACCGGGGTAGTCGGTGAGCAGGCGCATGAGACCGGCGCGCACTCCGGGAGGGATCGGGGTGTTGCTGAGAGCGAAGAAGACCTTGTCGAGCACGCCGGACGCGCCGTCGCAGCGCTTGCGGGCCGCGCTGACGCCGCCGCGGCGCAGTTGCCCGGCCACTTCCGGCGTGAGCTTGACTCTGCCCTCGCACAGCAGTTCCCGCAAGTCCTCTGGCTGGGTGGGGAGAGTCTGGAGTTCCGCGTAGGTGAACGCGCCGACGCCTGGAATGTTGAAGGCGCCGCCTGGATGCTTGTTCTGATCCGCGTCCCAGTCGCCTGACTGGGTGCTGAGCGTCCGTGTCACTTCCGATGAGCGCACCTGCCAGCTGCGGGGTGAGCCCGCATCGTGCCAGGCTTTGACGTCGGCGTCGGTCTGGGGCTTGCCGGCCAGGTCGCGGCCATAGAACGCCTGGCCGTCGCCGCGGGTTCGTCCCGTCCACCCGAAGGTGTCCCATCGCTCTTCCACGACGTATCCGCCCGTGCGGCCGAGCGCGAGCAACGGCAGGCTGGTCCGCTGGTGCGTGAACCAGTAGCGGCCCTGTGGCTGCCGTTCGGCCTGAGAGGCGGCCGCCAGCATCATGTCGCGTGAGGTGAGGGGCTGAGGAACAGGGGCCGCGCCCATGCTCGTCTCTCCGGGGTTCTCCGGCTCTGCGTGGTCGTTGGTGACGAGCGCCATGCCCGCGATCACGGAGGCGACCGTTGTGGCAGCCACCAGGCCGAGCGGCAGGCGCCAAGCGCGGCGAGGACGGCGAGGGCGACGGCCTACGGTGCCGGCCTGGCTCAGCATCTGCGCCCGGGCCTGGGCCATTGCCTGGCGGG
>NZ_JAAAHR010000316.1:0-4106 GCF_009908215.1 Nonomuraea sp. K271
GGGTGGGAGTGCGAAGCGCCCGGGTCTCCTGATCGGGAGACCCGGGCGCGTTCACGTGCCGTTGGCTGAGCAATCACCGGTTGTACTGGCCGAAGTCGTACTCCTCCAGCGGGACGGCCTCGCCGCTGCCGGTGCCGAACGTGTAGTCGGCCGCCGAGCCGTCGTAACCGCCGACGGTGTACATGGCCGCCTTGGCCTCCTCGGTCGGCTCGACCCGGATGTTGCGGTATTGCGGCATGCCCGTTCCGGCCGGGATGAGCTTACCGATGATGACGTTCTCCTTCAGGCCCAGGAGCGAGTCGGACTTGGCGTGGATGGCCGCGTCCGTCAGGACCCTGGTGGTCTCCTGGAAGGAGGCCGCCGACAGCCACGACTCGGTGGCGAGCGACGCCTTCGTGATGCCCATGAGCACCGGGCGGCCGGCGGCCGGGGAGCCGCTCTCCGCCACCGTCTCGCGGTTCATCTGCTCGAAGCGCGGACGCTCGACGAGCTCGCCGGGCAGCAGGTCGGTGTCACCGGACTCCAGCACGTTCACGCGCTTGAGCATCTGCCGGACGATGATCTCGATGTGCTTGTCGTGGATGGACACACCCTGCGAGCGGTAGACCTGCTGGACCTCCGCCACCAGGTGCAGCTGCACGGCCCGCGGGCCGAGGATGCGCAGCACCTCGTTGGGGTTGACCGCACCGGCGACCAGCTGCTGGCCGACCGTGACGCGCTGGCCGTCCTGCACGAGCAGGCGCGACCGCATCGACACCGGGTAGGCGATCTCCTCCGAGCCGTCGTCGGGAGTGATCACCACCTTCCTGGTCTTGTCGGTCTCGTCGATGCGAGCCCGGCCCTCGGCCTCGGAGATCGGGGCGACACCCTTGGGGATGCGCGCCTCGAACAGCTCCGTGACACGGGGAAGACCGTGGGTGATGTCGGCGCCGGCCACACCACCGGTGTGGAACGTCCGCATCGTGAGCTGCGTGCCCGGCTCACCGATCGACTGGGCGGCGATGATGCCGACCGCCTCGCCGACGTCCACGAGCTTGCCGGTGGCCAGCGAACGGCCGTAGCACGTCGCGCAGACACCGATCTTGGCCTCGCAGACCAGCGCGCTGCGGGTGCGGACCGACTCGACGCCCGCCTCGACCAGGGCCGTGACGTGGTTGTCGTTGATGTCGACACCCGCGGGCACGATGACCTTGCCGTCGACCTCGACGTCCTCGGCCAGGATGCGGCCGTGCACGTTGGACTCGGCGTTCTCGGCCTTGACGAGGTTGCCGACCGCGTCGCGCTCGCCGACGTGCAGCGGGACGGCGCGGTCGGTGCCGCAGTCGATCTCGCGCACGATGACGTCCTGCGCGACGTCCACCAGACGACGGGTCAGATAGCCCGAGTCGGCGGTACGCAGGGCGGTGTCGGCGAGACCCTTCCGCTGGCCGTGGGTGGAGATGAAGTATTCCAGCACCGACAGGCCCTCGCGGAACGAGGCCTTGATCGGCCGCGGGATCGTCTCACCCTTGGTGTTGGACACCAGGCCGCGGATGCCGGCGATCTGCCGGACCTGCATCTTGTTACCGCGGGCGCCGGAGTTGACCATCATCCAGACCGGGTTGGTCGCCGGGAAGGCGCTGACCATGTCGGTCTCGACGTCGGCCGTCGCGTGCGTCCAGATCTCGATGAGCTCCTGACGGCGCTCCTCGTCGGTGATCAGACCGCGTTCGTACTCGCGCTGAACCTTGTCGGCCCGGCGCTCGTAGCTCTCCATGATGTCGGTCTTGTTGGGCGGCGCGACGACGTCCTCGATCGAGATCGTGACGCCGGAGCGGGTCGCCCAGCGGAAGCCGGCGTCCTTGAGCGCGTCGAGCGCGTTGGCGACCTCGATCTTGGGGTAGGTCTCCGCCAGCTCGTTCACGATCGTGGACAGCTGCTTCTTGCCGACCTGGAAGTCGACGAACGGGTAGCTGTCGGGCAGCGTCTGGTTGAACAGGCACCGCCCGAACGTCGTCTCCAGCCGGATCGGGTCGCCCTGCTCCCAGCCTTCCGGCGCGACCCAGTCACGCGGCGGCAGGACGTCCTTCAGCCGGATCTGGATCTTCGCCTGAATCTCCAGCTCGCGGCGGTCGAAGGCCATCTGCGCCTCGGCGATCGAGCCGAACACGCGGCCCTCGCCCAGCGCGCCGTCCTTCTGGGTGGTCAGCCAGTAGAGGCCGATGACCATGTCCTGGGTGGGCATCGTCACGGGCTTGCCGTCCGCCGGCTTGAGGATGTTGTTGGTCGAGAGCATCAGAATGCGTGCCTCGGCCTGGGCCTCAGCCGACAGCGGCAGGTGCACGGCCATCTGGTCGCCGTCGAAGTCCGCGTTGAACGCGGTGCAGACGAGCGGGTGGATCTGGATGGCCTTGCCCTCGACCAGCTGCGGCTCGAACGCCTGGATGCCCAGGCGGTGGAGCGTCGGAGCACGGTTGAGCAGCACGGGGTGCTCGGTGATGACCTCTTCGAGGACGTCCCACACCACGGGGCGTGCCCGCTCGACCATCCGCTTGGCCGACTTGATGTTCTGGGCGTGGTTGAGGTCGACCAGCCGCTTCATCACGAACGGCTTGAACAGCTCCAGCGCCATCTGCTTGGGCAGACCGCACTGGTGCAGCTTGAGCTGCGGGCCGACGACGATGACCGAACGGCCGGAGTAGTCGACGCGCTTGCCCAGCAGGTTCTGGCGGAAGCGGCCCTGCTTACCCTTGAGCATATCGCTCAGGGACTTCAGCGGACGGTTGCCGGGGCCGGTGACCGGGCGACCGCGACGGCCGTTGTCGAACAGCGCGTCGACGGCCTCCTGCAGCATCCGCTTCTCGTTGTTCACGATGATCTCGGGCGCGCCGAGGTCGAGCAGACGCTTGAGCCGGTTGTTGCGGTTGATGACCCGGCGGTAGAGGTCGTTGAGGTCGGAGGTCGCGAACCGGCCACCGTCGAGCTGCACCATCGGGCGCAGGTCCGGCGGGATGACCGGGATGCAGTCGAGCACCATGCCGCGCGGTGAGTTGGTCGTGTTGAGGAACGCCGACACGACCTTGAGCCGCTTGAGCGCGCGGGCCTTCTTCTGGCCCTTGCCGCTGCGGATGGTCTCGCGCAGGTTCTCGGCCTCGGCGTCGAGGTCGAAGCTGACCAGGCGCTCCTGGATCGCCTGCGCGCCCATGCCGCCCTTGAAGTAGCGGCCGAAACGGTCGCGCATCTCGCGGTAGAGCAGCTCGTCGCCCTCGAGGTCCTGGACCTTGAGGTTCTTGAAGCGGCTCCAGACCTCGTCGAGCCGGTCGATCTCGCGCTGGGCGCGGTCGCGCAGCTGACGCATCTCGCGCTCGGCGCCCTCACGGACCTTGCGGCGCTGGTCGCCCTTGGCGCCGGCGGCCTCGAGCTCGGCCAGGTCGCTTTCGAGCTTCTTCTGCCTGGTCTCGACGTCGGAGTCGCGGCGCTGCTCGATGTGCTGCCGCTCGACGGAGATCTTCGCCTCCAGCGAGGGCAGGTCACGCTCACGCATCTCGGTGTCGACATGCGTGATCATGTAGGCCGCGAAGTAGATGACCTTCTCCAGGTCCTTCGGGGCCAGGTCGAGCAGGTAGCCGAGGCGCGAGGGAACACCCTTGAAGTACCAGATGTGCGTGACGGGCGCGGCCAGCTCGATGTGGCCCATCCGCTCACGACGCACCTTGGCACGCGTCACCTCGACGCCGCAGCGCTCACAGATGATGCCCTTGAACCGGACACGCTTGTACTTGCCGCAGTAGCACTCCCAGTCGCGGGTCGGGCCGAAGATCTTCTCGCAGAAGAGCCCGTCCTTTTCCGGCTTGAGCGTGCGGTAGTTGATGGTCTCCGGCTTCTTGACCTCGCCGTGCGACCACTGACGAATGTCGTCGGCCGTCGCCAGCCCGATCCGAAGCTCGTCGAAGAAGTTGACGTCTAGCATTTTGTGCGATCTCCCCCTCAGACTTCTTCCACGCTGCTCGGCTCACGCCGGGACAGGTCGATACCGAGCTCCTCCGCGGCGCGGAAGACGTCCTCGTCGGTGTCACGCATCTCGATGGACATGCCGTCGCTGGAGAGCACCTCGACGTTGAGGCACA
>NZ_JAAAHR010000317.1:0-4106 GCF_009908215.1 Nonomuraea sp. K271
ATCCTGCCCGTGCTCGCCGGTGACGGCCCCTTCGACCTGCGCCGCACCCGCCCGCGCGGCAACCAGGCGCGCGTGTGCATCCTCGGCGTCATGAGCGCCCCGCTCGGCGGCGACCGGCTGCGCATCGAGGCCACCGCCGGACCAGGCGCCCACCTGCACATCACCACGGCCGCCGCCACCATCGCGCTGCGCGGCCCCACCACCGCCCACGCCACCTACGACGTGCACCTGACCGTCGCCGAACACGCCAGCCTGCACTGGCTTCCCCAGCCGCTCATCTCCGCCGCCCGCAGCAACCTGCGCCAAAGCTGCACCATCGACCTGGCCCCGACTGCCTGGCTCCTGCTGCGCGAAGAAGTCGTGCTCGGCCGCTCCGGCGAACCACCCGGCCGGCTGTCTGCCCGCCTGTCCGTCCACCGCGACGGCCGCCCCTTGCTGGACCAGCAGACCAGGTACGGGCCCGAAGCGCCCGGCTGGGACGGCCCTGCCATCATGGCCGGCCACCGCGCCCTCGGCCAGGTCCTCATCGTCGACCCCGCCCTGGACCACAACCCGCCCCGCGTCCGGCTGCTCGGCGACGACCCGGCGACCGGCCAGGCCGTGCTGACCCCGCTGGCCGGCCCTGCCCTCCTGATCACGGCTCTGGCTCCGGACACCCTGCACCTGCGCCGCCTCCTGGACGCGGCGAACTCCCTTACCTGAACATCTGCGGCACCGCAGAGCGGTGACCGCGGCGGCGCACTTGGCTGGAGCAGAACACCCTCGCCACACGGGTCCGCCGTGACGGCGGCACGCCGGGAGATGTCGTCGAAGACGTTCTCTGGCAGTCCGATCGTCTCGGGGCCCCGGCCCCTGCGGCGTGAGTGCCCGACGGCATGCATCCGGTGGTTACCGCCCCCGGACCAGGCGCCTGCCCTCGCGACTACGGATCTGGAGTAGCTCCGCGCTTCCCGCGATGAGCTCGCGCTCAACTACATGTACGTGATAACAGCCTATTATCACGTACATGAGCGATCACGGCGGCGCGGCGACCAGGACGGCCCTCCGCCGGGGCGGTGCGCGACTCCGGCACGTTATCCGGTACATCGCCGAAGGCGTCGCCTGGTGGGCGGCATGAGCGCCGCACCGAAGATCACCGCCCTGCGCGGTGGAGGCGTCACCCTCGCCGCGGCCGCCGACGCCTTCCTCGCCACGGCGCGCACGGCCAACCCCAACACCCATCGCGCCTACGCCTCCGCGATCGACCGCGTCACCGCCCTGCTCGGCCGCGACCGGCCACTCGCCGAGATCGCCGACGCCGAGATCGGCGCCGCGCTCGCCGAGCTGTGGGGTGCGAGCGCGCCGGCGACCTGGAACCGCAACCGCGCCGCCGTCACATCCTGGCTGTCCTGGTGCCAGACCAAGAAGCACTGGGCCGCCCCGTCGGTCCCGGCTGAGGCCGAACGCCGCAAGGAAACCGCCGACGAGACCCGCGCGGTCGCCAAGACCACCATCCATCGACTGCTCTCACACCGCGACATCCCCCTGCGAGAACGGGCGCTCTGGAGAATGCTCTACGAAACGGCGGCCAGAGCGGCCGAGATCCTGGCACTGAACGTCGAGGACCTCGACCTGGAGCACCGCCGCGCCCCCGTCCGCTCCAAGGGCGGCGCGATTGAGTGGGTGTACTGGGATAGCGGCACCGCCCACCTGCTGCCCCGCCTGCTCCGGCTGCCCGACGGCAGCACGCGCACGCACGGGCCGGTGTTCCTGTCCGAACGCCGTCCCGTCCCAGCCCGCCGCCCGGCCGCCGGCGACATCTGCCCGCACACCGGCCGCGCCCGCCTGGGGTACGACCGCGCCCGCGTCCTGCTGGAGAAGTACGCAGGGCTCGATCTTCACCAGCTGCGCCACTCCGCCGCCACCCACCTCGGCGAGGCCGAAGTGCCGCTGCAGCTCATCATGGGCAAGACCCGGCACAAGAACCCGCGCACCGCCATGCGCTACGTCAAACCCGGTGCCGAAGCCATCGCCAAGGTCACCGAGGTGCTCGCACCCCGCCGCCGTACCCACTGATCAACCGGGTGGCGGCCGGCCGGAGCTATAGGAGTTCCGGGCCGTATTGGCACGCCAGATGGCGATAACCCCGCCCGCGCGTGCCTGCTACCGCCACTGGTCGATTGGTTGCTGCTCAAGGGCCGACTTCTTCCAAGGCCGCACCGCCGTGGCGGTGCGGCGGACCTCGTCGCCGCAGGACCGCCAAAGAGCCTTCGCCGAGCTCCGCGCCTACATCGATGATCTGATCACCCGCAAGGAGGCAGAACCCGGCGACGACCTGATCAGCCGGCAGATCGCCTGGCAACGCCAGAACGGCACCCTCGACCACGCGAGCCTGGTGAGCCTGGCCTTCCTCCTGCTGACCGCCGGACACGAGACCACCGCGAACATGATCTCCCTCGGCGTGATCGGGCTGCTCTCCCACCCGGAACAACTGGCCCTGATCACGGCCGATCCGAGCAGGACGCCCAAGGCCGTGGAGGAACTGCTGCGTTACTTCGCCATCACCGACACGGTCGCCGCCCGGGTGGCCACCGAGGAGGTGCAGATCGGTGGGGCGAGAATCACGGCCGGCGAGGGCGTCATCGTCTCCAGCCTGTCGGCCAACTGGGACCCCGCAGTGTTCGACAATCCGGCTGAACTTGATGTCGAGCGCGGGGCCCGTCACCACCTCGCCTTCGGCTTCGGCCCGCACCAATGCCTCGGCCAGCACCTGGCCCGGATGGAGCTGCAGATCGTCTTCGACACACTGTTCCGCCGCATCCCTGCCCTGCGGCTCGCCGTACCGGTCGAGGAAGTGTCGTTCAAACCGGACGCCGTCGTCTACGGCGTTGACCAGCTCCCGGTCACCTGGTGAAGCCACAATCGCATAGGATCGACCGGCTCAGGCTGGTCCAGTGCAGGTCACACGCGCCGCGGTCCGCTGCGCACTCATTCCCGCGTCACGAAGGGACCCTTCCGTGAGCGAAGACACGACGGCGGGCGGATGCGCGCGATCATTCAGGAGTCCGCGGGCGGACCCCGAGGGTCTGGCGCCGGCCGAGGTTGACCGCCCTGAGCCGATGGCGACGGAGGTGCTGGCACGGGTGCACGCGGCCGGCGTCAACCCCACGGACTGGAAGTCACGGACGGCCGGCAGGCTGCTGGGCGACCCGTTCGCCATCCTCGGCTGAGACGTGTCCGGGGTGGTCGAGGCCGTGGGCCTCGGGGTCACCCGCTTCCGGCCTGGTGACGAGGTCTTCGGCATGCCGCGCTTCCCCCACAAGGCGGGCGGCTACGCGGAGCACGTGACCGCCCCATCGCGGCACTTCACCAGCAAGCCGGCCTCGACCACGTGCACGCCGCCGCGTTGCCGCTCTCCGCGCTCACCGCGTGGCAGGTCCTGTACGACACCGCGAACGTGCGCTCGGGCCAGCGCGTGCTGATCCATGCCGCCGCCGGCGGGGTCGGCCATCTGGCCGTGGAATTCGCCACGCATCTCAGCCCGTACGTGATCGGTACCGCTCGTAGGTCCAAGCACGCCTTCGTACGCGAGCTGGGCGCCGACGAGGTGATCGACTACACCGAGGAGGACTTCGCCAAGACGGTCCGCGACGTTGACCTGGCCATCGATGGCATCGGCGGCGACTACGGGGCGCGTTCCCTGCGGACGTTGCGGGACGGCGGCACTCCTGCCCGGCTCAATTCGGAGCCTGGTGAGGACCTCCTTCGCCAGGCCGGGGAGCGCGGCATCTGGGTGGGCTTCGTCCTCGTAGAACCGGACAACGCCGCGATGGCGACGATCGCCGAGCTGGTCGAGGCGGGAAAGCTGGTCGTCGAGGTCAGCATCGTCCTGCCGTTCGAGCAGGCGGCCAAGGCACATGAGCTCGGCGAGATCAACCGCACCACAGGAAAGTTCGTGCTCGCTGTCGCCGGATGACCGGATCCGCTTGCCTTGGTCAGATGTGCTCTAGGACGACCACGGGGATCTGCCTGCGGCTCCTGGCCTCGTAGGTGTGGTAGACCGGCGCGAGCTCGGTCATCATGCGCCAGAGCCGCTCCCGTTCCGGCCCTTCGGCGGTACGCGCGCG
>NZ_JAAAHR010000318.1:0-4082 GCF_009908215.1 Nonomuraea sp. K271
GGCGGATGGGCGGCCGGGTTGGGCGCCGTTGGGTGAGTTGCGGGGGTGGCCGAACGAACATGCGGTGATCGTCGACGCGGCGCAGCTCGACGCCGCCGCATCCGCCCTGGCGGAGTTGCCCGGTTCTGTGCTGGTCAGCGCCGCCGGGGTGAGCGTGGTCGGCGCGTTCGACGGGGTGGCGACCGGGCGGGAGGCCCGCATCAAGGCCGCCGAGCAGCGGCTCAACCGGGCGAAAGACGTACAGGAGCGCGCCGCGCAGGCCGTGCGGGACGGGGAGGAGGCGGTCGCCGAGGCGCAGCGCCGGCTGGAAGGGGCCAGGGCCGGGGTGCGCCTGGACGAGCTGGAGGCGAAGCTCGGCGAGCGCCGGGCCAGACTCGCCGAGCTCAACGCCGCCATCGAGGAGCTCGCTCCGAAGGTCGCCGAGGCGGAACGGCAGGCGGGGGCGCTGGACTTCCGCGCCCGCACCCGTGACATGGAGATCGAACGCCTGGAGGGGCGGCGGCATCGGCACGAGGCCGAGCGGGCACAGGCTCGCGACCAGGCGGCGAAGGTCACCGCCGAACGCGAGTCGCTCAAGCTCGACGCGCTGGCCGCCGACTGGGGCGGCACGGTCGAGACGGCCCGCGAATGGCTGGCGGCGCTGCCCGAGGAGGAGCGGCCCCGTACGGCGGAGGAGTGGTGGCGGGTCGCAGAACGCCACCTCGACCGGGCGTTGCGCGACACGTTCCCCGAGGACGACGCGGAGGTCCCGGAAGAGCTGCGGTTCCTGCTGGAGGAGCGGGGCGGCAGCACGGCGCGCGAGCAGGCGACGTTCGCGGCGGTGTGCGGGGCGCTGGCCTCCTATCTGCGCGGTCAGGAGGAGTACGAACGCCACCAGCGCCGGCAGATCGAGGCCCAGCTGGTCTCCAGGCAGCGTGACCTGGCGGCCGCGGCCAGGGGCGCGGAGGAGGCGGCGCAGTCCACGGCCGTGCACCGGGCGGCGCTGACAGCGGCGATCAAGGCGCGGCTGACCCGGGTGGCGGAGGAGTTCGAGAAGCTCGACACCTCCTACGGCGGCTACGGCGCGACGCTGGAGTTCCCGGTGCCGCCCGCGCCCGCCGACCCCGAGCAGCGCTGGCAGTGGCGGGTCACGCCGAAGTGGCGGCGCGGCGAGGGGCAGGGGTTCGTGCCCTACAACCGGCGGGCCAACACCGCGCTCATGGACGAGAAGGCGGTCAAGCTGGTGTGCGCGGCGGCCATCGCCTCGTCCGGTGGCGGGCATCTGTGCCTGGTGCTCGACGAGCTGGGGCGCAACCTGGGCAAGGAGCACCGCAGGGAGGCGGTGGCGCTGTTCAGGAGGATCGGGGAGACGTACGGCATCACGGTGATCGGGGCGCTGCAGGACGACATGGAGCCGTACGCGATCGACGCCTGCGGCCAGTACATCAAGTTGCGGCGCTCGTCCGACGCGATGCCGTACAACGAGCCGCCGGTGATCGTGGGGCACGACCAGCACCGGGAGCGGGTACGCGCGCTCGCGGCGTACGTCGACCGGGGCGCCGTGACCGGGTGAGCGCCGGTCAGGGTGCTGGTGCGGGTGCGGCCGTCGCGGAGGTGGCCGCTCCGCGACGGCCGGCCTGCCGTCAGATTCGGTACATGGTCTGGATCTCGAAAGGTCCGCGGATGTCCTGGTTAGCGAGGTATGCGCGTTCCGCCATGTCGGAACGCCGGCTGTCCAAGGCCCTCACGTTGTCGCGGACCCTCTGCAGGTCGGACGTGTCCAGCCCGTTCTCCCTGGCGATGCCGAGCCCGTTGTCCGCCCGGCGGCGGGCATCGTCCAGATGCCCGGTCACGTGCCTGCCGAGTTGCGACTGGATCTGCTGCAGCCGCTCGGCCTGCCGGCTGAGGTGCCACCTGGTCATGTCGTCCAGGTACGGGTGGTCCGCCAGCGCCTGCCTGGCGAGGTTCGTTCTGGTGGCGGCGTCGATCTCTCCACGGTTGTAGGCGTCGCTCAACCTGGTGTTGACGGTGTGCTTGGCGTTGTGGACGTGCGTTTCGACATCTTGCAGCCTCGTCTCGGCGCGCTTCATGCTCTCCGCGGCCTGCCGGGCGGACAGCCCGGCGCGTGTGGCCTGGCCCTGTGCCTGCGTGACGGCCCGCCGGCCGGCCGACGTCTGCACCGGGCCATGCTGGTAGGCAGGCGGATACGCAGGACGCGGAGGAACCGCCGGCGGTTTGGCGGGCGTGCCCCGGAGCCGCTGGGTGAGCCGGTTGTAGATCTGTCCGAGCAAGCGGGTGGCGGTGCGCAGGTAATGCTGCACGCGGTGGGCGACAGGCCGCAGAAGCGGCTTGATCAGCGCCCGTCCCTGCGGCGTGAGGGCGGCCAGGCCCGCCATCCCGGCCAGCCCGATGAGCATCCCGCCAGCCCATTTGACCGTTGACCATGCGACCTGCGCGGCGCCCGCGCCCAGCGCGGCGGAGTGCGCCTGGGAGGCGCTGCGTCCCAGCACGCCGGCCTGTCCCGTCACGTGCTCGGCCAGCGCGTCCGTGGCGGCGCCCGCGTTTGCGCCGGCCAGCCGGTACGCGCGGGCGCCGTCGTCACCGACCGACGCCTGCGAGCGGCCCAGAGACTCCAGTACGCCGGCCTGGCGTTCAAGCTCGGTGGTGTCCGGCGGACGCGGCACCCCCAGCAGGCCGAAGCCCATCTCTTCAAGCCCGGCGGTCATGGTCGTCGCCCACCTCCCGCACCGCCGCCGCCTCGGCCTCCGTGTTCCTGGCCGCCATCAGGGCCTGGCCCTCTCCGGTCCCGCCGAGTTGCGCGACGACCTCTGCGGAGCCGCCGAACAACGCGATCAGGTACTCCTGGTAGGGGCCGGCGAAGTCAGGGTACGGCAAGGGGCCGGCGCTCCCCGCGACCTGCCCCCGGAATTCCTCGTGGACCTGCTGCTGCTCGTCCGTCAGCGTACGGAAGCGCCTGGCGGACGACTCGCGGCCGGAGACGTCCCAGGTGACCTCTTCGGGCGTCACCACGACTCACCCTTCCTGGGGGCGGCTCCGCCGGGTGGATCGTCGAGGCGGCGCAGCATCTCGTCGAGGCTCGACGTCAGCCGGGCGAAGTCGCCGGCCGCCTGGGCCTCCATGTCGTTGACCCGCCGGATGAGCTCCTCCGTGTCGGGGCCGTCCTGCGGAGGGGCGGGTTCGGGGGTTCGCTCCAGCCGATCCTGCTGCGCCGCCCGCACGGCGGCGACGATGTGCTCGGCGAGGTCGTGCGACGCCAGCCGCATCGCCCGCGGATCCAGCTTCAGCCTGGCCAGCAGGCCGTCCTCCCCCACGATCGCCCGCACCTGACCGCCGGCGGCCTCCCCGGCGCCGGTGGGCGCGTCGTCCTCAGGCGCCGCACGCACGTCATCACTCCAGTCCCGATCATCACGTCTGACACACCCCAGGGTGCAGAAGGCATTAAACCGGCTCAACCATGCGTGTGACTACTCGGCTGCCTCACTGACCCCTGGGGCCTCACGTGATCGGCGGGCCGGTGTAGGAGGCGCGCAGGCGGAGGAGGCTGCCGCGCTCGTACTCTTCCATGGCGTGTGCGAGCCATCCCGCCGCCCTGGCCACCGCGAAGATCGCCTCGCCCGCGCCGGCGGCCATGCCGCTGACGGCGGTCAGGACGGCGAGGGCGAAGTCGATGTTGCGCTCGGGCAGCCGCCTGCGGCGCATCTCGGCCAGCACTGCCACGCCCGCGGTGACCCGCTCGTGCCCGGGCGCGGCCTCCTTGACCAGGTCGAGCAGGGCGCCGCCGCGGCCGTCTCCGTTGCTGTAGACCCTGTGGCCGAAGCCGGGGACACGTTCGCCGCGGCGTACCCGATCAGTGATCACCCGCGCGGCCTGGCATGGCTCGCCGACCTCGGCGAGCAGGCGTTCCGCGCCGTACGACGCGCCGCCGTGCAGCGGGCCGCCCAGCACGCCGAGGCCGGTCTGGACCACGGCGTACGGATCCGCCCTGGCGGAGGCGGCGACCCTGGCGGCCAGCGTGGAGGCGGCCAGTTCGTGGTCGGCCAGCAGTACGAGGGCCGCTCGGAGGGCGTGGAGCAGGCCGGGGG
>NZ_JAAAHR010000319.1:0-3957 GCF_009908215.1 Nonomuraea sp. K271
CGGCAGGCCGGGTGGGGGCGGGCACCGGCTGGGCGCCAGGGGCGAGGATGCTCATCACGTCGCCCGCCGACGCCGAGAAGGTCACGGTGCGCTGGTCGGCCAGGTCGGACTGCGCCGGGACCGCGGGTTTGACCGGCTCGACCAGGTCGGCGAGGCCGGAGGAATGGTTGCCGGAGGAATGGTGGGACGCGGCCGGCTGGCGCTGCGGCAGCGGGCCCTGGACGGTGGTCGCGTCGGGGTCGGCGGAGGCGGCCACGGGCCGCGGCCTGGCGCTGCGGTCGGCGCGCTTGCCCGGACGCTCCGAGCGGCGCTCGGCGGGCCGGCTCGCCGACCGGTCCGCGGGACGCTCGCCCCCGGACTCGGCGGGACGCTCGGCGCGGCGCTCGGCTCGCTGCTCCGCGGGACGCTCGCGCTCGACGGGACGGGAGGCGCCCTTCCTGGCCGCCACGGTGCCACCGGCGCCGAAACCGCCCTCCTCCGCGTCGCTGCGGATGTTGGCCCAGAACTCCTCGTCCTCGTCGTCGGAGGTCGGGTTGCCCCACTCGTCGACACCACGCCGGCCACGCTGACCGCTGCGTGCCGGCTTCGGCGCCTTCGGCTGGTCGATCGGGCTGAAGTCGGGGCTGAAGTTTCTCATCCGCGGCTCGTGCGCGGCGAACTCGTCCGTGGAACGAGCGTGGGTCGACTCCTCCTTCTCGGCCATCTCCTTCAGCCGTTCCGGAGGAAGCGAGCTCTCCCTGCGGTTCATCGAACGCATGCCCAGTGCCACGACGACGAGCACGAGGAGCACGACAGCGACCAAGCTCACTACGACCGCGATCATTGCACCACCCTCAAAGCCATGGCCTCCCTTTGGCACCGATGAGATCGCGCGGCCATCGACGCGATCTGCCCCCTTTGATCACCAGTGCCTAACGATTGGATCTGATTCTGTCGGACCACTATGAGCGTTGTCACACCCTACGTGAAGAATTGGTACATCTGCACTACACGTCGTGTTTGATCCCTCACTGAGCGTTGACCGCGGTGAGCCGTCCCCGGGCTATGGTCCGGTCCGCGATCTGCTTCAAGATCTCGGGAAGGTCGAGGGGAGGGGCTCCCTGCTTCCTTTCGACCTTGTCGTTCAGCGTGTAGACGGTGAAGCGGTAGGTGCCCGGACCGCAGGGGGGATCATAGCCCGGCTTCCCGCTCGGCAGGGGCGCCTGGCCGGTTCCTTCCGGGGGCTCCTCGGCGGCGTTGGGGCCCAGCTCGGTCGTGGTCGCCGGGATGTTGTAGAGCACCCAGTGCACAGTGGACGTCGATGGTGTATGGCTGTCGACCACGATCGCGATCGACTTCGCCTTGGGCAACGGCTGGCTCGACCAGCGCAGCGGCGGGCTGCCCTGGGCGCCCTTGCAGGAGTAGTCGCGTGGCAGCGGCTCGCCCTCGCGCAACTCCGGGCTCGAGACATGGACCTCCGCGATGTCCTCGGCCTGGGACCGGCCGATGAGGCTGCCGCAACCTGACAGCGCGAACGCGACGGTCACCGCTGTCACACCGACAGCGATGCGGCGCGCGGGTGTCGCCGTGTTACACAGCCCCATGACGGACGATGCTACGCGCGTCTCGGCGGTGTGCAGACCGTTTCCCGATGGTCGGTGGCCGGTAAAGGATCCGAAACCGGTCAGAATCACGGCATCTCAGCCGTGAGGTTGCACACAAAGACCCTGCTCCACCCCCCGGAGGACCTGGATCGGGCCTTCCCCGGGACCCTTTCTGGCCTGCTGGTTCACCGTGGCGGGCAGCGGACGTGATCACGGAGCGTGACCCGACAAGACGGACATCGCGCTGTTCTCCGAACATACAGAAAAATCAGGTGCGCCAGATCGTACAGAACGGTAAAGAGGGTCGGTCCCAGGGCACCGCGCGCGCGAACGGCGGCTGCCACGTGCGTGAGGGCGCTCGCGCTGTGGTGCGGTCTGCGCTCGCCGGGCCTGGCTGGCACGAACGTGGCGCCGCCGACGTGGCCATGCTCGACAGCCTGCGGCAGGCCGCCATCGAGCATGGCACCCGCCCACGGAGGCCGTCGGCAGACACGCCGGGACGGCCCGTCGATCTTTACCACCCTCGAAGCCGATCTCCATGCCGGATTCGCGCCCTAAGCTGGTGCTGTGACCTCATCAGGCCCGATCCGTGATCCGGCGAATCGCGTTTCGCCCAAGGCCATCCGCCTGTGGTTGTTCGAGTCGTTGATCGCGTTCGTGTTCTTCCTGGGTGGTGCGCTGCTGGTGGCGCAGTGGCTCGACGGCAGCCGATGGTGGTGGGTCCCCGGCTGGTACGCCGACAACTCCTGGCTCCTGCCGGCCGCCGTGGTGGTGCTGCTCCTGCCGTTCCTGGTGGCCGAGCCGTTCGTACGGTACGCCGTGCACCGCTGGGAGCTCTCAGGCGACGTCGTCTACGCCAGGTCGGGGTTCCTGACCAGGGAGTGGGTTTTCGTGCCCGTGAGTCGCATCCAGACGGTCGACAAGGGGCAGGGGTGGCTGGAGCGGATGCTCGGTCTGGCCACGCTGGAGATCCGCACCGCGTCCCATGCCGGTTCCTCGACGATCAAGGGCCTCGACTACGGCGAGGCGGCCCGGCTCGCGGAGCAGCTCGCGCACCGGGCGGAGGAGCTCAGGGACGATGCCACGTGACCGCCTCGCGACGGCCCAAGGAGCTGCGATGACCGGCGGCGCACCTCACGACAGCCCTGAACCCTCACCCGGTGGCGACCCGCCGCGGCCGGACGACGCCACTGCGCCGGGCCCCGGAGGAGGCGGACACCCCGATCAGGCGGCCCCCCAGCCCTGGACGGTGCAGCCGCACCCGGGCGGCCCCCCGCCCTGGGGCCCGGAGCGGGCTCCGGGCGGTCCGCCGCCGCCCGCCGGAGGTCCTGAGCAGCCCCCTGGCGGTCCGCCGCCGCCCGCCCGTGCGCCGCTGCGGCTGAGCCCCAAGGTCCTGCTCATCGATCCGGTACGCATGCTGCCCTCCCTCCTGCTCCCCCTGGTCGGGGTCCTGTTCGTGGGTGGCTTCTCGGCCAGGTCGTACGGATGGGCGGCCCTGGGCGTGGTCGGCACCGTGGTGTTCGCGATCGTCAGGTGGGCCACCTTCACGTACGAGATCGTCGGTGACCGCCTCGAAACGAAACGTGCGCTGATCAGCCGGTCCGTCCGTACCATCCCGCTGGAGCGGATCCGCGGCGTCGACGTGTCGACGCCGCCGATGCACCGGCTGCTCGGCCTGTCCGTACTCAAGATCGACACGGGGGCGAGCGGCGGCGACGAGGAGGCCGAGCTCAACGGGGTGACCCTGGCGGAGGCCGAACGGCTCAAGGCGGTCCTCCTGCGCCGCGCGGCCCGTCCTGCCGCCGACGCACCCGGCGCCCAGGAGCCGGAGCCGGCCGAACAGCCGATCATCCGCGTCCCGCGCAGATGGCTGCTTTACGGGCCGCTGTCCGGCGCGTACCTGCTGACCCCCTTCGCGCTCCTCGGCGGCGCGGTCGGGCTCACCTTCCAACTGGGGGACGACCTGGGCTTCGGCCGGACCGCCGCCCTGACCGTAGGGGAGTGGTTCTGGGAACGCCCCTACCTGTTGCTGGTCGTGGCCCTGCTGCTGGTGCTGGCGATGCCATTCCTGGGCGGGCTGATGTACGCGGTCTTCAACTGGGACTTCTCCCTCAAACGGCGCGACCGCCACCTCGTGGCCGAACGAGGGCTCATCAACCGGCGCAGCGTATCGCTGGAGTCGGCGCGCGTACGCGGCTACGAGATCGTCGACGGCCTCGCGGAACGCTGGGCGGGTGTCGTACGCGCCTGGGCCATCGTGACCGGGCTCGGCGATTCGGAGACCCGCGGCCAGCTCCTTCCCGACGTTCCCCGTGCCGTGGCCTTCCAGGTGACCGGCGACGCGATCGGCCCCTTCCGCGCGGACCTGCGCCCC